>JAFAKZ010000199.1 GCA_019234745.1 Burkholderiales bacterium | reverse complement strand
GCCACGATCTGGTCGAACACTTCGCGCTCGCGCGGCGTGAGGCAGGCCAGGCGCGCGCGCAAGATATCCTTGTCCTGGTAGCTGCTGCGCCGCTGTTCCGATTCGCGCAGGCAACGCTGCACGCGCTCGACCAGCTCGTGCATGTTTACCGGCTTCTGCAGGAAATCCACGGCCCCGTCGCGCATGGCCGATACCACTAGGCGCACGTCGGCATGCGCCGTCATGAAGATGATGGGAATCTGCAGGCCATCGTGCTTGATCTGGCGCTGCAGCTCGATGCCGCTCATGCGCGGCATACGTACATCCAGGATCAGGCAGACGCATTGGCGCCAATTGCGGTCGTCTAGAAAGGCCTGTGCATCGGCATAGGCTACGGCGGCGATTTGCAGCGACTGCAGGGTCAGATCGATCAGTTCGCGCGTGACGTCGTCGTCGTCGACAATTGCAACAAACCGCTGTGGCGTCATGGACGTTCCAGTCTAGCCGGGCGAACCGCGCCCGCTTCCTCTACCCCATCGATCCGCGCCGATGCGATGCCGACGCGGATTCCCGCCCGTTCTGCACGCCACAGAGGGTCAGCTCGCCTTGTCAGCGTTTCCCTGCAGGGCTTTCCCGGGTATCCCCGGTATAGCACATGTGTACAGGGGTCGCTGCCAAGCCAGTGGATTCATAACGCGAATGCTCGCCTGTAGCGCCTTGCGCGCTCGCCAAGGGTAGCACCGACACCGGGGTATACCCCGCATTTCTACGGGTAAAACCCCGGTGGCGAGGCGCAGGGACTCATCCAACAATGATTTGGTGTGTGCAGTCCTATCGCGGCGTCCCTATGTTGCACTGCCGCAACTCGCCCAATCCTGGAGATGCTCAATGGGCAACAACCCACCCCTGCCGGTCAGTACCGACGTTGTACCACTCGCCTTGGGCGCGACCGGCGCCATTGCCGCATTGGGCCTGGCGGGCGCGACGGTGCCCGGCATAGGTATCGCTGCCGCCCTGGTGTTGGCGGGACTGGCGGGTCGCTGGTGGCTGCGCACCACTTTTCGCCAGCAGATCATGCGCATGCAAGCGGCAGCCAAGGCGGCGAGCGATGCCGTGATGGCCGAGCAGAAAGTGCGGCCAGATGGCCTGCTGGAAACCTGCCAGGCCATGGTGCCACGCTGGCGGCACAATGTGGAACTGGCGCGCGGTCAGACGGAATCAGCCATCGGTCGTCTGACCGCGGACTTTTCCGATATCAAGCTCCGGCTCGACACGGTGTTGGGCGAGACGAGCAATAGCGGGCAAGACGTGCTGTCGACCACCATCGGTGGCGCGCGGGCCGAGCTGGAAGAGATTTTGGCCGAGCTCAAGACGGTGATGTCAGCCAAGCGCGAGATGCTGGCGGAAATCTCCGGTCTGAGCCAGCTCACGGAAGAGCTGCAGAAGATGGCCGCCGAGGTGGGTGACATCGCCTCCCGCACTAATCTGTTGGCGTTGAATGCGGCTATCGAGGCGGCACGTGCCGGCGAGGCCGGGCGTGGCTTTGCCGTCGTGGCCGACGAGGTGCGCAAGCTGTCCAACTTGTCTGCCGCCACGGGCGCCAGCATCAAGGAAAAGGTTGCCGTGGCAAACCAGCTGGTGGGCGGCGCCGTCAAGGCCAGCGAAAAGCTGTCGCAAGAGGATGAACAGTTGCTGGCCGACTCGGAAATGGCCATTGGCGACGCTATGGCTCGCATCGACGCGGCCGCTGTCGGCCTGGCGACCTCGGCCGAACGCCTGCGCGTAGAAAGTAGCCATGTGGGCAACCAGGTGGACCAGGTAGTTGTGAGCCTGCAGTTTCAGGATCGTGTGAGCCAGATTCTCGGTTGGGTTGTGACCGACTTGGGAAAGATGGACACGCATATTGCCGGTGTGGGCAGTGGGGAACCAATCAGCTTCGATGCCGAGGTCTGGCTGAGCAGTGCGGAGCGCCAGTACACCACCGGCGAGCAGGCCAGGCGCCACGGCGAAGGCGCCGACGAGTCGGCCTCTGTGACCTTCTTCTAGGCGCCCGTCGATGACCTTTCTGCCACACGAGACGGACGCCTCCCTGCAATGGGCCGATTTGCCCAGTGTGGAGACCACGTCGGTGCGTCACACGCTGGGTGAACTGGCGCTGGAGATGAGTGGCGTCGCTGCCATGTGCCTGAACGCCAAGCGGCGGCTTGTATGGGCGAATTCGGCGCTGCTCGCGCTGACCGGCTTTAATCACGTTGAGTTGACGGGACGTTGCAGCCGCCTGTTCTTGCGAGAAGGGCAGTCTGACGAGGCCATCGTCGACATCCTTGCCGGCGTGACCGCGGAGCGGCGCTGGCAGGGTGAGCTGCGCTGCATGCGAAAAACAGGGTCGGCCCTGCCCGTACGGCTACAGGTGTCGGCGGTCCCCGATGCCGAGGGCGAAACGCTGTGGGTGTTGCAGGACCTGAGCCGGCGTCGTGCCGATGAAGCCCTTATCCACCAGTTGCGCTATTTCGATACGCTCACGGGCTTGCCGAATTGGTCCTGGCTGCAGGACGAATTGTCGCGCCTCGCCAACCGGGCCAACAGCCGCAACGAGCGGCTGGCCATCATGTTGATCGACCTCGACCGCTTCCGTTCCATCAACGACGCGCGCGGCGAGGCGGTGGGCGATTACCTGATCGAGACACTAGCCGAGCGGCTACAGACGGCCAAGGTACCCGGGGCATTGGTGGCGCGGCGCGACGGTGACGAGTTCTGCGTCGTCATGCCCTGCGCCGACGTAGGCCAGGCCAAGACTGTGGGTGCCGTGTTGCAGCGTCTGGTGTCCGAGCCCATCATCCTGGGCCAGCAGCAGTACGATCTGAGCGCCTGCGTCGGCATCAGCATGTTCCCTGAGCATGGGCGTGACGCCAGCCAGTTGCTAGGCAATGCGGGCACAGCGCTGCATGCGGCCAAGCGCAATCATCAGGGTACGGTCTGTGTTTTTTGCGACGCTTTGGCCGCCGATGCACAGATTCGCCGCAGGACCGAAGAAGGCCTGCAGCGGGCAATCGAGCAGGACGAACTGTCTTTGCACTATCAGCCGCAGGTTGACCTCGCTCGCGGTACGGTGCTGGGCGTGGAGGCCCTGCTGCGATGGCAGCCCAACCACGGCGGCAAGATTTCGCCAGCCGACTTTATCCCGGTCGCTGAGCAGACGGGGCAAATCATCCCTATCGGCCAATGGGTGCTGGAGCAGGCTTGTCGGCAGGCCAGGCCGTGGTGCGAGGGTGGTGCGAATCGCATGCGCCTGGCCGTCAATCTGTCGCCCTGCCAGTTCCGCCACGGCAATCTGGTGCGTACCGTCAGTACCGTCCTGGCCCATACGGGCTTTCCCGCTCAATGCCTGGAGCTGGAGATCACCGAAGGCATCCTGATGGAGGACCCGGAGCGTGTCGAGGTGATCATGCGCGAACTGTGCGCGCTGGGTGTCGCATTCGCGGTGGACGACTTCGGTACCGGCTATTCCTCGCTCGGCTACCTCAAGCGCTTTCCTTTGCAACGGCTCAAAATCGACCGCTCCTTCGTTGTGGATTGCTGCAGCAACGTGCAGGACCGCGCCATCGTCGATTCCATCATCGGTCTTGCCCACAACCTGGGCTTGGACGTCATCGCCGAAGGGGTGGAGTGCGAGGAGCAGCGCGAATTCCTGCAGGCGCATGGCTGCGACATGGCGCAAGGCTACCTATTTAGCCAACCCTTGCCGCCAACGGCATTGGAGGGATGGTTCGCACGGCGGCCAGATGGGGGCCTGCGGCCATGACGAGCATTCACAGCCAGGCCGGAGCCTTGTCCGACGGCGATTTCGAGCGCATCCGCGCCTTAATGCGCGACCGCGCCGCGCTGGACCTGTCGCTGACGCGCAAAGTGTTGGTCGTGAGCCGCTTGGCGCAGCGCCTGCGGCAGCTCAATGTACCCAGTTTCGGTGACTACGTGGATTTCGTCGAATCCGGGCGCGACCCGAACGAGCTGCATCTGCTGGTCGACTTGCTGACAACGCACGAGACCTACTTTTTCCGCGAACCGGAACACTTCGAACATCTGGCCAAGGTGATCGTCCCGACATACGCGGGGCGCTCTTTTCGCGCCTGGAGCGCAGCGTCCTCAACGGGCGAAGAGGCCTACAGCATCGCCATGACGCTGATGTCCACACTGGGGCTGAGCATGCCATGGGAGGTCGTGGGAACGGACGTCAGCCGCGATGCCGTTCGGCGCGCTGCACGGGGTGTGTACCGGCCGGACCGCCTCGAGCAGATGCCGAAGGGCTATATCGGCCGCTATTGCAGGCGGCACGGCGATGACGACAGCGCGATCTGCATCGTGCCAGCCTTGCGCAGCCGTGTGCATTTCCAGGTCTTGAACCTGGCTGCCCCTTTGGCAGCAGTGGGCGGCTTCGACGTGATCTTTCTGCGCAACGTGTTGATCTATTTCGACAAGGACATGCGCACCCAGGTGCTCAACCAGGTCTGCCAGCAGCTCAATCCGGGTGGCTGGCTGGTGCTGGGCCACGCAGAGATCATGTGCGCGCGGCCGAGCGGCCTGCGCCAGGGAACCTCAACCATTTACCGCAAGCCCGCTATGCAACCTGCCCACATGAAGACCAGGGCCGCGCCGTCGTATTCGCCTGTGCTCTGAATCACAGACCAGGCCTGGGAGGAAAGTGCCATGCTGAACAATCTCCGTCTAGCCACGCGTCTCACGCTGGGCTTCCTGCTGGTCGTGCTGCTCACCGTCGCGGTCGGCTCGGTCGGCCTGCGCAATATGGGCAAGATCAGCCAGGTAGCTGACAACATCTACACAGAACACCTGATGGGCTTGGCCTATATCGAGCGGGCCAGCATCGACCGTGCCGGCCTGGGACGCGACTGGCGGCAGATGCTGTTGGCGACCTCGGTCGACGAGCGCAACAAGGCACGCAAGCGGATCGAAGACGATACGGCGAGCCTGCGCACCAATCTGGACAAGGCGCGCCCGCTGTTCCTCAGTGAACAATCCAAGGCCGAGCTGACCAAGGTCGACAAGGAACTGACTGCCTACCTGAGCCTGATGGACAGGATGAAGGCCGTCGTCGACAAGGAAAAGCTGCAGGCCAAGGACGCGGCGGTAGCCGACGTGGCCACACCGCTGTCCGTCCAGGGGCAGGCGCTGGACGGCGTATTTTCCGACATGATCAAGCATAAGGAGGAAGGCGCGAAGGAGGCGTCGGAAGAGGGCGCCACCATCTATCACGCCAGCTTCGGCCTGATGGTGGGGCTGATCATTGGCGCGGCTGTTGTGGGCGCGATTCTTGGCATCCTGGTCACGCGCAGCATTACGCTGCCCTTGCGCCGCGCCGTCACGGCGGCGGACACACTGGCCCGCGGCGACCTGAACGTGGACACGCAGACGACGGCGCGCGATGAGGCGGGCGACCTACTGCGCGCCATGGGCCGCATGTCCGATGCCTTGCGCGGTGTGATCGTGGAGACGCAGGACGTCGTCGCGGCCGCCTGCGCGGGCGACCTGTCGCGCCGTATCGAGATCACCGGTAAGCAAGGCTTTGCCAAGGACCTCGGTAGCAGCGTCAATCAGTATTCCGACACCTGCTCGGCCATTATCGAGGACATCGGCGACGTCATGAGCGCGGTGGCCGCAGGCGACCTGAGCCGCAGCATCGAACGCCAGTACGCGGGCGACTTCGACAATATCAAGCGCGCCATTAACACGAGCGTCGACC
Source organism: Burkholderiales bacterium (assembly GCA_019234745.1). Taxonomy (GTDB): domain Bacteria; phylum Pseudomonadota; class Gammaproteobacteria; order Burkholderiales; family Chitinimonadaceae; genus JAFAKZ01. The sequence goes on along the minus strand of JAFAKZ010000199.1, from coordinate 5,394 downwards.
AGTTGGCGCAAACGATCCGCCAGGTCAACGAATCGGTGCAGGAAATCTCCATTGCCCTGAGCCAGGTAAACGAGGCCTCGCAGACGCTCTCACAAGGTGCGACAGAACAGGCTGCCAGCTTGGAGGAAACGACGGCGGCCATCGAGGAAATGTCGGCCTCCATCCTGCAGAACACGGAGAACGCCGTGGTGACCGACGGCATCGCCAACAAGTCGGCGCAGGATGCTACGCGTGGCGGCGAAGCGGTGGGTGCCACGGTGGACGCCATGCGAGCCATCGCCGACAAGATCCGCATCATCGACGACATCGCCTACCGCACCGATCTGCTCGCGCTCAATGCGGCCATCGAAGCCGCCCGCGCGGGCGAGCATGGCAAGGGCTTCGCCGTGGTGGCGGCGGAAGTGCGCAAGCTGGCCGAGCGCAGCCAGGTGGCCGCGCAGGAGATCGGCGAGCTAGCGGGCAGCAGCGTGCAGACGGCGGAACAGGCCGGCGTGCTGCTGGCCGATATGTTGCCCTCCATCCGCAAGACGGCCGACCTGGTGGCGGAGATCACAGCCGCGTCCAATGAACAAAGTACGGGGGCGGGACAGATCAGCGCCGCCATGAACCAGCTGAACCAGACGACGCAGCAGACAGCAGCAGCGTCGGAAGAGTTGGCAGCCACGGCCGAGACGGTGGATGAGCAAGCTGTTTTACTGCGACGCCTGATGGAGCAGTTCCGGCTGACCAATAGCGGGGTTGCGGCACCTGTTTCCAGGCAACTTCGCTCGAAGGCGACGGGGCTGCTCGAAGGGCATACGAGAATCGCTGCCGCCGACTGACGGACGTAACGTGATTCGATTTTTCAGACGGTAGGAATACCCGTGAAATAGAAAGGCTCGCCATGTTCATGAACCTTCGCCTCGCCACGCGTTTGACGCTGGGCTTTCTGCTGGTGGTCTTGCTTACCGTCGCCGTCGGAACGATAGGCATACGCAATATGAGCAAGATCAATACGACGGCGGAGAACATCTACAGCCAGGACGTATTGGGACTGTCCTTGGTCAAGCAGGCAAACGTGGAACTGGGCCATGTGGGCCGCAGCTGGCGGCAGATGCTGCTTGCCGGCACACCGGAGGAGCGCGCTACGGCCAAGCAGCGCGTGTTGGACGACATCGCTAAGTTGCAGGGCAACATGCAGAAGGGGAAGCCGCACTTCGTTACGGAAGAAGGCAAGCGGCTCTTCGGCAAGGTCGAGCAAGAGGTGGGTGTCTTCATTCCAAAGGTCAACGGTCTGCTCAATTCCATCGAGCAACAGAAGCTCTATGAAAAGGACGCCAAGCTATCGCAAGAGATGACCTCCGTATTTGCGTCAGCGGTCGCCGCGGACACCGCGATCAATGAATTGACGGCATTCAAGGAAGAACATGCCAAGGCGAACGCCGAGCAGAGCACGGCCCTTTACGAATCCAGCGTGAGCCTGATGATTGTCCTGGTGGTCGGCGCGGCCCTCGCCGGCGGCATACTCGGTTTCCTGGTGACGCGCAGCATCACGCGCCCGCTCGCCGAGGCGGTGAAAGTGGCCGACACCTTGGCGCGTGGTGACCTGAACGCGAAGGCGCATTCCGATGCGCGGGACGAAACGGGTGATCTGCTGCGTGCAATGGGCAAGATGACCGAGGTGTTGCGCGCGATGATCATGGAGACCCAGTCAGTCGTTGCCGCGGCGTCGCAGGGTGACATCACCAAGCGCATTGACCTGTCCGACAAGCAGGGCTTCGCCAAGGACCTGGGTGCCAGCGTCAATCAGTATTCCGACAATTGCGCGGCGCTGTTCAACGACATCAACCAGGTGATGGGTGCCATGGTCGTCGGTGACCTGGGCAAGCGTATCGAACGCGACTACCACGGCGCTTTCAATGACATCAAGGTAGCCACCAATAGCACAGCCGACACCTGTGCGACGCTGTTCGCCGAGGTAGGCGGTGTCCAGATGGCCATGGCGGCAGGCGATCTGAGCCGCCGGGTCGAGCGCGATTACCGCGGTGCCTTCCACGAACTGAAGGTGGCGACCAATACGACGGCTGAAACTTGCCAGGCCATCATGCACGACATCGGCGACGTGATGGGCTCCGTCGCGGCGGGCGATTTGACGCGCAATATTGAACGCCCCTTCCCTGGTGAATTCGACCATATCAAGAAGGCCGTGAACACGAGTATCGACCAGCTGGCGCAGACCATCCACCAGGTCAGTGAGGCGGTGCAGGAAATTTCCGTTGCGCTGGGCCAGGTGAACGAGGCTTCGCAGACACTCTCGCAGGGCGCGACGGAGCAGGCGGCCAGCCTGGAAGAAACGACGGCGGCCATCGAAGAGATGTCGGCGTCCATCATGCAGAACACGGAGAACGCCGTGGTAACCGATGGCATCGCCACGAAGTCCGCCGAAGATGCCACGCGCGGCGGCGAGGCCGTGGGCGCCACCGTGGACGCCATGCGTGCCATCGCAGACAAGATCCGCATCATCGACGACATCGCTTACCGCACGGACTTGCTGGCGCTCAACGCGGCCATCGAAGCGGCCCGTGCCGGCGAGCACGGCAAAGGCTTCGCCGTAGTGGCCGCCGAGGTGCGCAAACTGGCCGAACGCAGCCAGGTGGCCGCGCAGGAGATCGGCGAGTTGGCCGGTAGCAGTGTTCAGACGGCAGAGCAGGCGGGCGTGCTATTGGCCGACATGCTGCCGTCCATTCGCAAGACGGCCGATCTGGTACGCGAGATCACGGCCGCCTCAAACGAACAGAGCACAGGCGCGGGGCAGATCAGTAGCGCCATGAACCAACTGAACCAGACGACGCAGCAAACAGCGGCTGCGTCAGAAGAGTTGGCAGCCACGGCCGAAACGGTAGATGAGCAGGCGTCCTTGCTCAAAAGCCTGATGAACCAGTTCAAGCTGTCGGCATTGGGTGGGCAATACGCCCATGGCCGGACGGTGCATCGTGGCGACGTTGGCAGCGCAGGATCGCGCCGAGCATTCAGCGAGGCAAATTTAGGATCGGCGATCTGACGCAGAACAGCCAGGTGGTGGGCTATGTACCTACTCACCGCTATTGCGCTGGTGCGTACTTTCGAGTGAGGAGTAGGGCAAATGACGACAGAGATGAGCAAGCGACGGTCCGGGGAGTGGGCCATGCTGGGTTTGGTTGCATTGGCGCTGGCCACACTAGTGGGTGCCTTTGCCGGCCGCGGCGGCAACGCGATGTGGGCCGATATTACGCTGGCGTCGGCAGTGCTGATGCTACCCCTCTTGGCCTACCTGTATGCGCAATACCGGGCGCAAGCCCAGCATCTGGGTCGCCTGGGTACATTGGCCGAGCGCATCGCGCTGGGCGAGCTTTCCGATCGCATCACGGTGGATGGCGATATGGACATTGCGCGGCTGGCGCACGCCATCGACGCAATCCAGAGGAGCTTGCGCGACTTTGGCGCAGAAATGGACCGCATGGCGTCCGAGCATGACGCGGGCGATATCGACGTGGTGATGCCAGAGGCGAGCTTCACGGGCGCCTACCGGACGATGGCCGCCAGCGTGAACAGGATGGTGGCGGGCCATATTGCCGTGAAGAAGAAGGCCATGGCCTGCGTGAAGGAATTCGGGGAGGGCAACTTCGATGCCCCGCTGGAGGTTTTCCCCGGCAAGAAGCGCTTTATCAACGACGTCGTTGAGCAGGTGCGTTCCAACATCAAGGACTTCATCGCCGATATGAACCACATGTCGGCCGAGCACGATGCGGGCGATATCGACGTGGTGATGGACGAGGCCCGCTTCAACGGTGCCTATCGGACGATGGCGACGGGCGTGAACAAGATGGTGGCCGGCCATATCGCCGTGAAGAAGAAGGCCATGGCCTGCGTGAAGGAGTTCGGCGAAGGCAATTTCGACGCGCCGCTGGAAGTCTTCCCTGGCAAGAAGCGCTTTATCAACGACACGGTCGAGCAGGTACGCTCCAACATCAAGGACTTCATCGCCGACATGAACCATATGTCGGTCGAGCACGATGCCGGCGACATCGACGTGGTAATGGACGAGGCACGCTTCAAGGGCGCCTACCGGACGATGGCAACGGGCGTGAACAGGATGGTGGCGGGTCACATCGCGGTGAAGAAGAAGGCCATGGCCTGCGTGAAGGCGTTCGGCGAGGGCAATTTCGACGCTTCGCTGGAAGTCTTCCCGGGCAAGAAGCGCTTTATCAACGATACGATCGAGCAGGTACGCGCCAACCTGAAGGCGCTGATCGCCGATGCCAAACTGCTGGCGCAGGCGGCGGCTGAGGGGCGGCTAGAAGTACGCGCCGACGCCGAAGCGCACCGCGGCGACTTCCGTAAGATCATCCAAGGCATGAACGATATGCTCGACGGCGTGGTGGCACCGCTCAATGACGTGCTGCGCGTAATGGCCGCCCTGGAGCGTGGCGAGCTGGGCCAACGCATCGACGCGGACTACCTCGGGGCCTACGACAAGCTGAAGGTGGCCATCAATACGACGGCCGATACCTGCGCGGCGATCATGCACGACATCGGTGAGGTGATGGGAGCGGTGGCCGCGGGCGACTTGAGTCGCACCATCGATCGTACCTTCCCGGGCGAGTTCGACCATATCAAGAAGGCCGTGAACACCAGTATCGACCAACTGGCGCAGACCATACGCCAGGTGAGCGAGTCGGTACAGGAAATCTCCGTGGCGCTGGGGCAGGTGAACGAGGCTTCGCAGACGCTGTCGCAAGGTGCCACCGAGCAGGCGGCCAGCCTGGAAGAGACGACGGCGGCCATCGAAGAGATGTCGGCGTCCATCCAGCAGAACACAGACAACGCGGTAGTGACGGACGGCATCGCCAACAAGTCGGCGCAGGACGCCACACGCGGTGGCGAGGCGGTGGGCGCCACGGTGGACGCCATGCGGGCCATTGCAGACAAGATACGCATCGTCGACGACATTGCCTACCGTACCGATCTGCTGGCGCTCAATGCAGCCATCGAAGCGGCACGCGCGGGCGAGCATGGCAAGGGCTTCGCGGTGGTGGCGGCAGAGGTGCGCAAGCTGGCCGAGCGCAGCCAGATCGCGGCACAGGAAATAGGCGAGCTGGCCGGCAATAGCGTGCAGACCGCCGAGCAGGCCGGTCGACTCCTGTCGGACATGCTTCCCTCAATTCGCAAGACGGCTGACCTGGTGCGAGAGATCACGGCCGCCTCGAACGAGCAGACCACGGGTGCCGGGCAGATCAGCAGCGCCATGAACCAGTTGAATCAAACGACGCAGCAGACGGCAGCGGCTTCTGAAGAGCTGGCGGCTACCGCTGAGACGGTGGAAGAGCAGGCCGACCTGCTCCGCCGCCTGATGGCGCAGTTCAAGCTCGGTGGGGC
>JAFAKZ010000061.1 GCA_019234745.1 Burkholderiales bacterium | reverse complement strand
AGGCCTTCGCGGTCGCGCAGGTCGATGAAGATCACGCCACCATGGTCACGGCGGCGATGCGCCCAGCCCTTGACGGTAACGGTTTGAGAGAGGAAGCGCTTGTCGATCAAGCCGCAATAATCGGTACGCATGGTCAGTTCCAATAGTGTCGCCCACTACAGGGCGATGAAAGTCGAAAACGGGAATATTCTTGCTTGGGATTTGACGGGCTAGACAGTACAGCGGTCTAGCCCGGTAGATTCGAGCCATCCGAATCCGTGCTCTTCGGACGGATGATGGGTTTGCGCGGTTCGCTGTCTGCCTTGTGGTTCGGCGCGACCACGCCCATCGAGATGACGTACTTGAGCGCTTCATCCACGCTCATTTCCAGCTCAATCGTGTCGCGCTTGCGCACCACGAGGAAGAAGCCGGAAGTCGGGTTCGGTGTCGTCGGCACGTAAACGGAGATGAACTCGCCGTCCAGCCGCTGTTCGATTTCGGTGGCCGGTGTGCCTGTGAGGAACGCAACCGTCCAGGTATCGGCCAGCGGGTACTGCACCAGCAGCGCCTTGCGGAAAGCCTGGCCGGAGTCGGACAGCACCGTGTCGGACACCTGTTTGACGCTGCCGTAGATGGACTTGACCACCGGGATGCGCTGGAGCAGGTCTTCCCATAACTTGACGAGCCGCGCACCCAGGATATTGGCGGCCAACAGCCCCGTCGCCATCACGATGACGAAGGCCAACACGACACCGAAGCCGGGCAGCTGGATGCCGATCAGATCGACGGGGCGGCTACCACTGGGCAGCAGCAGGACGAGTCGATCCATCGTACCGACGAGCGTACTGATCACCCAAAGGGTGATGCCAAGCGGCACCCAGACCAGCAAACCCGTGACGAAGTAGCGACGCATCCGGTAACCCTATGTGATTAAGCGCAGTGACCGCAGCCACCGGTGCCGCAGCTATGCCCGCCGGACGACTCGGTCGACGTGCTGGCCGACTCGGTCTTGGCGGGGCTGCTGCTCGAACCGCCCTTGAAGTCCGTCTGATACCAGCCCGAGCCCTTGAGCTGGAAGCCGGCAGCGGACAGCTGCTTGTCGAAGGTCTCCTTGCCGCAGGCCGGACAGGTAGTCAGCGGTGCGTCGGAGATCTTGCGCAGTACCTCGGCACGATGGCCGCAGGTGGAACATTGATAATCGTAAATGGGCATGATGCTTCCCTGCCTTCAAAGCCAAAAGACTACTCGAAACGCGCGATTATAGCGCAGCCGTGCTACTGCCTGTGCTGAATATATATGGGGTAACGATAGCGGCCCATCAAGAGCCCGCGCCGTATAATCGCTGCCCCGTTGTTTGCCCCTCATCGATCACATGCTTGCCTACCCAGCCCTTGCTGTCGTCGGATTTGTCGCTGGCCTTGTCGACGCAGCCGTCGGCGGTGGTGGTTTGATCCAGGTCCCTGGCCTCTTCAGCATCCTCAGCGACCGCTCACCCGCCTCGCTGTTCGGTACCAACAAGTTCGCCTCGATCTGCGGTACCAGCATGGCCAGCTGGCGCTATGCGCGTGGCGTGGACATTGCCTGGCGTCTCGTGCTGCCGACGGCACTCATGGCCTTCGCCTTTTCCTTTGTCGGCGCCACGGTGGTGAGCCTGATCCCCAAGGCCCTGATGCGGCCCATCGTGCTTGGGCTGCTGGTATTCATGTTCATCTATACCCTGCGCAAACCTGACTTCGGCCATATGCACAGGCCCAGCCGGGTGGGCCGGCGTGAGTTCCTGCTGGCACTCGTGATCGGCGGCGGCATTGGCTTCTACGACGGCTTCTTCGGCCCCGGCACGGGCAGCTTCCTGATCTTTCTGTTCATACGCCTGTTCGGCTTCGACTTCCTGCGCGCCTCCGCCTCGTCCAAGATCGTGAACTGGGCGACCAACCTGGGCGCCCTGTGCCTGTTCATTCCCAAGGGTGACGTGATGTTTCAGTTCGCCATCCCCATGGCTGCGGCGCAGATTGCCGGCAGCGTGGTGGGCAGCCGTATGGCGCTCAGTGGTGGTACGCAGTTCATCCGCAAGCTATTCCTGGTCATTGTGGTCGTGCTGATCGCCAAGCTGGGCTGGGACACCCTGCACGGCTGATCTCTTACCGCTGATCGCTTGGACGATGCTATTCGTTGACAAGTGACCAGCGGTCATTTACATTTCACTCAGCAAATGACCGAAGGTCATTTTATTTCGAACACTTAGTGACCTGCAGTCATTTATATAGTGGCTACGTACTCTCAGCAGGAGATCGCAAATGAACAAGCAAAAGGCCAAGTGGGCGCTCGTCACGGGCGCATCCAGTGGTTTCGGCGTGGAATTCGCCACCATCCTGGCCGAACAAGGCAGCAACCTGGTACTCGTGGCACGCCGCGCCGAACCCATGGAAAAGCTGGCGGCCGAGCTGCGCAGCAAGCATGGTATCGAGGTACTGGTCGAAGCCATGGACCTGGGCCACGCTGGCGTCGCCATGGAACTCAAGAGCTATCTGGATTCGCGCGGCATCGCTATCGACACCTTGATCAACAACGCGGGCTTTGGCGTGCACGGCAAGTTCGTGGAGCGCCCGCTGGAAAGTACGATGGCCATGCTGCAGCTGAACATGCTCACGCTCACTGAGCTGACCCATGTATTCGCGCAGGATATGGTGAGGCGCGGTGGCGGCGAGATCCTGATGGTGGCGAGCATCGGCGGCTACCAGGCCACGCCCACCTATGCTGCCTATTCGGCCACCAAGGCCTATGTGCTGTTGTTCGGCGAGGCCCTGAATACGGAGCTCAAGCCCCACGGCGTGCGCGTGAGCGTACTGTGTCCCGGTATCACGGCCACGTCCTTCCTGGAAGTCTCTGGGCAGAAGATGACGCCCTACCAGCGTGTGTTCATGATGCAGCCGCGCCCGGTGGCGGAGATCGGCATCCGCGCCATGCGCCGTGGCACGCCGAGCGTGGTGCCTGGCGTGGCGAACAAGGTGACGATCTTCTCTAACCGGCTGTCGCCGCGCAGCGTGCAGAGCAAGGTCGCTTATCAGCTGATGAAGAACTAGGTGGGGAACCTCTGACTACGGAGAATCCCCCGGTCGCAAACGGCGGGCTCCGGTAGAATTGCAGCCATGACCCAACGCGCCATCGATACCGAAGACAAGGCGGCACGCCGCGCCGCCATCCTGCGTGCCGCCCGCCAGCTCTACGTGGCGGACGGCTACCAGATTCCCTCCGTGGCCCGCATTGCGGCTGATGCGGGCCTGGCGAAGGGCACGGTGTATCTCTATTTCCGCACCAAGGAAGAGATTTTCGTCGCCCTGCTGGCAGAGGAGTTCGCCGGCCTGATCGACGACGCCAACGCATTCTTCTCGGGTGACTTCAGTCCGGCCGACCTACCGGGTTTCATCGGCCGTTATGTCGAGTATCTGGATACCCACCCAGAACTGCTGCGGCTGGACGCCATGGCCTACAGCGTGCTGGAGCAGAACCTGCCCGAAGCGCAGTTGCGCATGTTCAAGCTGGAACTCACGCATCGCCTGGTCGAAGCAGGCAAGCGTGTCGACATGGCACTCAGCCTACCGGCCGGGCGCGGTACACAGTTGCTAATGCGCACCTACGCGCTGACGCGGGGCCTGTGGCAGTCGCTCGACTACCCACCCGCCATGAAAGCCGTGCTGGCCGCGCCGGAATTCGCGCCCATCCGACCGGATTTCCGCACCGAGCTGTTGGCGGCCTTGGCTGAATACTGGCGCGGGGCGCTGACTGCCTGATGCAGATGCCGCCACCGGGCCATTAATGGTTAAAATGCGGCATCCCTTCGCCAAGCTACAGCAATGCCGTACAAGCAGCCCATATCCGTCCTCGTCGTGATTTACACGCCGAACCTCGATGCGCTGATCATCGAGCGCAGCGACTACAAGGACGCATGGCAGTCCGTCACCGGCAGCCTGGAACCCGGTGAAACGGCACGTGCTGCCGCCATACGGGAAGTGCAGGAAGAGGTCGGAGTTGATGCCACCCGGTTCGAGCTGCAGGACTGGGAGATCGAGAACCGCTGGGAAATCTACGAGCGATGGCGGCATCGCTATGCCCCGGGCGTGACGGAAAATACGGAGCATGTATTCGGCCTCTTGGTGCCGGAGCGCTTCGAACCGACCCTATCGCCGCGCGAGCATACCGGGTGGCTGTGGCGTGACTGGCATGTCGCTGCAGAAGCCGTGTTTTCACCCTCCAACGCCGACGCGCTGCGCATCCTGCCCGAGATGGCGAAACGATTCGGCGCGAATCTGATCCCAAGGGGAAACGCATAGCGTCCGCCGATTAGGCCCCGGCGCTCAATCAGACCAGCGGCATATTTCGCCACCTCGGCGGCCAGCCGAACGATTGACGGCGCAGGCCGCCCCTCCTAGGATGCCGATATGCGATGGGCATACCGGAGGCACCGGTTGCCGACGACGCGGCCGCGCCGTGATCGAACCAAGGAGTATCCATGAATATCCGCGCCCTGCTTGTTACCGTGGTTGTTGCCCTTGCCGGGCTGAGCCTAGTGCACGCTGCCACGTCCACGACGACGCAAAACCCGTCTCCAAAACCGACACCTACGCCCAAGCCGACGACGACGCCGACCACCACACCGACACCAACGGCCACGCCGACGCCGCCCGGCACATTACCGCTGCCGCCAGGCTTCCTGCCGACCACGCCCACGCCGACCTCGACGGATACGGATACGGATACGGCCACGCCCAGCGTGCAATGCCCGAATGGCTACAAGGAGCGTCTGTTTGGCGATACAACGGTACAATGTGCGGATTGAGCGCTCGCTCGCGGTCCCGCTGGCATCATCGAAGGGGTCGTGAGCAAACCGTAGGTCAACGCCTCGGAATGGGCGATGGCACATCCGCTAACGATTGCGACTTACAACATCCATAAAGGCATGTCGGCGTTCAACCGCCGACACGTCCTTCCTGCGCTCAAACAGGCGCTCGACGGCCTCGATGCCGACCTGATCTTCCTGCAGGAAGTCCAGGGCGAGCATCGCCGTCGGGCGCGCGAGCACGCCGACTGGCCGGAAGAATCGCAGCATATCTTCCTCGCGGGCGCGCACCATCATGTTTACGGGCGCAACGCCAGCTACCGCGCGGGCCACCATGGCAACGCCCTCGTATCGCGCTTCCCCATCGCCCGCTGGCACAACCACGACCTGACGCTACACCGCTTCGAGCGGCGCGGACTGCTGCATGCAGAAATCTCCGTCCCCAGCGGCGCCAGCGTCGTACATGCGCTGTGCGTACACCTCAACCTACGTGCAGGCGACCGTCGCCGGCAGATCGACAAGCTGCTCGACTACATTGATACGCACGTCCCCGCCCACGATCCCCTGGTACTGGCCGGTGACTTCAACGATTGGCGCGGCGAAGCGTGCGACCCGCTGCACGAAGCGCTGGGCGTGCGCGACGCCTTCCATAGCTTGCATGGCCGGCTTGCCGCCAGCTTTCCTGCCGGGCTGCCCGTGCTGCCACTCGACCGCATCTATGTGCGTGGCTTCCGCGTTGAACATGCGCAAGCCCATACGGGGCGCAACTGGGGCCGCCTGTCCGACCACGCGCCGCTGACGGCCACCGTCAGCTTGGCCTGCTAACGGATTAAGGCCCTAGCCTATGACGTGGACGCCTGGCAATCGCCTGACGTTGCTACGAAGCGGTGCCGAATATTTCCCCGCCATGCTGCGCGCCATCGACGAGGCGCAGCGTGAACTCTTTCTCGAGTCTTATCTCTTCCGCAACGATGCAACGGGCCGGCGCGTAGCGGCGGCGCTTGCCCGCGCGGCGCGGCGTGGTGTCGCGGTACAGGTATTGCTCGACGGCTTCGGCGCGGGCGACCTGGCCGCGCAACAGCGACGCGCCATGGAGCGAGCCGGCGTGCGGCTGCTGTTCTTCCGGCCAGACAGCTTTCGCCTGCATTTCAAGCGTGAACGGCTGCGCCGCCTGCATCGCAAGCTGGTCGTGGTCGACGGCAATGTGGGCTTCGTGGGCGGGATCAATATCATTGACGACCGCGTCGCCGATCTCGCGCCGCGCTACGACTACGCCCTGCAGGTGGAAGGCCCCTTGGTGGCCGATATGCGCGCGGCCGCTGCCAAGCAGTGGCGGCAAACCTGCTGGCGCCAGATCAAGGCCGACTGGTCGCACCTGCCGCGCCGCCCTGCCCCGCCTGAAGTGGTAGGTGACACGAACGCGCAGTTCGTGCGGCGCGACAATCTGCGCCACCGCCGCGATATCGAAGCCGCCTATGTGCACGCCATCCAGCATGCGCGCGACGAGATCATCCTGGCACACGCCTACTTCCTGCCCGGCATCACGCTGCGCCATGCATTACTGGCGGCCGCCAAGCGGCGGACGCGCGTCGTGCTACTCCTGCAAGGTCGCATCGACCACGCCCTGCTGTTCTTCGCCACGCGCGTGCTGTACCGGCCGCTGCTGGCAGTAGGCGTGGAAATCTATGAGTACCGCGCGGGCTATATGCACGCCAAGGTTGCCGTCATCGACCGCATCTGGCTCACCGTGGGTTCGTCCAATATCGACCCGTTCAGCCTGCTGACGGCACGCGAGGCCAATGTGGTGGCGCGCGACACCTTCTTGGCCGGCGCGCTGCGCGACGACATCCTGCGCCATATCGAGCACGATGCGGTAAAGGTGGAAATGGGTCACACGCGTCATTCCGTCTGGAACCGCATGCTAGCCTGGGTGGCCTACCTGATGGTGCGGGTGATCTTGGGGCTGACCGGGTACGGTAAGAAGGAATATCGAGAGTAGCGCCGGCGGTCAATTCATCGACGCGGCCGCACCCCAGATCGCCTCCATGTTCACATAGGTCGAGAATGACTTCGGGTCGACTGTCTCGACAATCCGGTAGCCATCCTGGTTCGTGTCGCGGCGTAGCGCGATGGTGAGTGGTACACCCTGTGCGCCGATGATGCTGGCCACAAGGGGGTAGTTAGGCGTCTCGCCCATCTTGGCCACAATGCCGATTTCTCCATTGGCCAGGCGCACGAGCAGACCGGGCGGAAAGACGCCCAGCGTCTTGATGAATTGGCCCGCCAGAACCGGGTCGAAAGACTTCCCGCGCTCCAGCAGGATGCTGCGTAGCGCCATATTGGATGCGACGGCTGGCCGGTAAACAGCGGGCGTGACGCGGGCGCAGAAGACATCGGCCAGGCACAGCAGTTGGCCGCCAGGCCCCAACGCCTCACGCTTGAGCTTGGCCGGGTAGCCCGAGCCGTCGACGTGCTCGTGGTGTTCCGCAATGGAGCGCAACCATACCTTGTCGGTAACGCCAGCCGCAGCCAGCATGCTGCAGGTTTCGCTCGGATGCCGCTCCAACTGCTCGCGCTGGGCGGGCGTCAGGGCACCATTCTGGTCCTTGAGCGCATCCTGCAGGTCCACCATGGAGAGATTCATGGTGAGTGCAGCGGCCACCAGCGCATCTTCCTGCGCGCGCGGCAGGTTCATGGTCCGCGCCACCAACCGTATGACGATGGCGACGTCCACCATGTGCCGCGTGGCATAGCGCCCCTCCTGGCGCAGCAGGATGACAGCCACCGCGACATTGGGTTCGGTAGTGCAGGCCAGGTCGATCTGCCGCACGATGTCCATGACCTGCGGAATGAAGGTACCGTTCTCCATCATCGAGGCCAGGCTGCCGAACAGTAGGTCCAACCGCTTTCGCGCCACCATCAGCTGACGCAAGGCGGATACCTGGCCGGGCGGCGGTGCTTCGGCGTCGTTGCGGCTACGCGCGAGCGCGGCTGTATCGGCGTACACGCCGGCGCCGATCAGCCGCTCCAACTGCGTGGCGCTGCCTACGACCTGGCCCTTGCGCAACAACAGCACGCCAGCCCCATCGTAGACGTCCCAGCGCAACGCCTGCCCGATCTGGATGTCGGGCTGTCTCACGCGCGATTTGCTCGCACCGCTCACCGATTTTCCCCACGCTAATTGTCGAACCAATACTGGTGATGAAGATCCTACTTGGGTAGGTGGATAGACCCTATAAAGTATCAGGGTCGATACGCTATAGAGCCTACTTCAACTTAGTGCATTTCGGTCGAATCGTATATAAGTCCTTACTAAATGACAGTCGAAAATTGATACAGGAGGAACCATGCCGCAGCATTCCAGCGCTTTGGGCCGCGCCGCCCTGGCGCAACTCTGGCAGACCGCCGGCATGCCGGAACATTGGCTTACACAGGCCCGGTTGATCGGTGCAGACCCGATTCTTCCCTCGTCGTTCGCCGTTGGTACCGCGGCACAGTCGACCATTGCCGCAAGCGGCCTCGCCGCCGCTGCACTGTGGGAGCAGCGAGGTGGGCTTCGCCAGACCGTGAGTGTCGACATCTGGCACGCAGCCATCGAGTTCCGCAGCGAACGCTACCTGACCGTGGACGGCGAGGCGCCGGCTGACCCCTGGGACAAGATTGCCGGCCTTTATCGCTGTGCAGACGGCTGGGTGCGCATCCATACCAACTTCCCGCACCACCGCGACGGCATCCTCTCTATCCTCGGCTGTGCCTACGACAAGACGGCCGTACAGGACACCCTGATGCAATGGACGGCCGAGGCCTTCGAAGACGCCGTTGCCGAACGGGGCATGGTCGCCACGGCCTTGCGTAGTTTCGCGCAATGGGACGCCCACCCACAGGGGATTGCGATCAGCCAGCTGCCTATCTTCAGTATCGAGAAGATAGGCGAAGCCCCGCCGCAGCCCCTTCCCTTCGGGCCGCGGCCGCTATCTGGCGTGCATGTCCTGGACCTGACGCGCGTGATCGCCGGCCCGGTCGGCTGCCGTACGCTGGCCGCACATGGCGCCGACGTGCTGCAGATTACTTCGCCCAACCTGCCCTGCATTCCGCTTACCGTCATCGACAACGGCCGCGGCAAGCGCGCCTGCCACATCGACCTGACGACGCTGCCGGGCCGCCTGCAATTGGCCGGACTGCTGGGCGAAGCCGACGTCTTCGTCCAAGGTTATCGGCCTGGCGGCCTGCAGGCGCTGGGATTCGGCCCGGAGCAGGCCGCCATGCAACGTCCGGGTCTCGTCTACGCCTCACTCTCCGCCTATGGCCATGCAGGCCCTTGGGCAGCGCGCCGTGGCTTCGATTCGCTCACGCAGACGGCGGCTGGCTTCAACGTGGCAGAGGCGACCGCTGCCGGGCAGACCACGCCGCGACCTTTCCCGGCGCAGGTGTTGGACCATGCCGCAGGCTATCTGCTGGCCCTGGGCAGCATGGCTGCGCTGTATCGACGCGCAAGCGAAGGCGGTAGCTGGCACGTGCGCGTATCGTTGGCGCAAACGGCGCATTGGCTGCGTGGCCTGGGGCGCATTGAGGGTGGGATTGCATGTGTCGAACCACCGGCTGAAGTCGTCGGCTCGTTTCTGGAAGAATCGGATAGCGGATTTGGTCGACTAAAAGCGGTGCGCCACGCGGCGCAACTCGATCTCACGCCGGCGCACTGGGACTTGCCCAGCGTGCCGCTGGGTACGCATGCGGCGAGCTGGGCTGCGTAGTTTGCAGTAGCGAATCAAGCCGCTTCGCGCAGTGAGGCCGACGGCGTCACGTCTTCGCCTGGCGTGGGTGCCAGGCTGGACGACAGCGGATAGCCGCCAGTCGGACGTGCTTCCGGGCCGACGGCAGAAGCGGTCAGGCCCCAAATCGCTTCCATGTTCACGTAGGCCGAGAAGGACTTCGGATCTACCGTTTCGGCGATGGCATAGGCTTCCTGGCTGGTATCGCGGCGCAAGACCACGTTCATCGGCGTGCCTTTGGCGTTGATATAGCTCGCCACCAGCGGGTTTTGCGGACCGGAACCGGGTTTGACAACCACGCCGACCTCGCCATTCACGAGACGCACCAGCATGCCGGGCGGGAATACGCCGAGCGTCTTGATGAAGACGCCGGCAACGGCCGGATCGAAGGACTTGCCGCGCTCCATCAGGATGCCACGCAGCGCCACATTGGATGCCACGGCAGGACGATAGGCAGCCGGCGTGATGCGGGCGCAGAAAATGTCGGCCAATGCCAGCAACTGGCCGTAGACCTCCAGCGCCGTACCGCTCAGGTGGCCGGGGTAACCACTACCATCGTGATGTTCATGATGCTGTGCGACTGCCGACAACCAGACGGGGTCGGTCACGCCGGCGCGCAGCAGCAGGTCGCGCGCTTCCATCGGATGGCGTTCCAGCTTGGTGCGCTGGGTGGGGGTCAGCGGCGCGTTTTGCGACTTCAGTTCGTCCTGAAAGTCGACCATGGTGATGTTCATGGTGAGGGCCGCGGCAACGAGCGCCCCTTCCTGCTGGGCGGACAGGCCCATATTGCGTGCGACCAGGCGCACCACGGTGGCTACGTTCACCATATGGCGCGTGGCGTAGCGACCTTCCTGACGCAGCAGAATCATCGCCAGGGCAACATTCGCATCCTGCGAGCACGCAGCATCGATTTGGCCGGCCACGTCATTGAGTGCCGGCACAAGGCGCCCTTGGCGGACTGCCCCTTCGACGTCCGCTATCAGGGCATCGAGCTTGCGACGTGCGAGATTGAGCGTGGCGGAAACGGAGGGTTGGCGCGTCTCTTCGACCACGGGCTCGTTACGGGTGCGCGCCAGCGCATCTGCATCCGCGTAGAGGCCGAAACGCACCAGTCGATCGAGTTGGGCGTCGTTGTTAATGACATAGCCTCGGCTCAACAGCAGCAAGCCGCTATTGTCGTAGACATCCCACTTCAGGGCCTGCCCAAGCTGTATATCCGATCCGCGTACCCTGGCATTTGCCATGGCCATGCTCCTATCGACTGCTATCCACCCGAAAGGACCGACTCCGCTCTACCGGCATTGCATCACGAAACCCCGCAGGCATTTCGTGACTACATCAGTCCATTCTAATCTATCAAATCCATAAGCGAGCAAAAATACATAATATATTATGTTCCGGAAACGTGAATATTTCACAACAAAATCACAGCGTTGCGCGAAGCCGTCAATAACGCTCGAAAGTGAACAACCGAGTCAGACGACCGTCGTCGAAACCGCCGCCGAAGATGCTGTCAATGGCATGGAAGTAGTTACCCTTGTACAGCACGAGGCGGTTGTAGCACATGGGCAGGGTGAATAGACGCTGCCAGTCGCTACGCGCGCTGGCCAATTCGTCGAAACGGCGCAGCTGGGTTGCCGGTGTTTCCCGGCGTAGGAAGGTCTTGAAGTCGGCGTAGCCTGCGGCACGGACGTCCGCATCGGCCGGGCGCTTGATCCAGTTCGTCGGCATATGCCGCCAGAAGCTCGTGCCGCCGTGGCAATACTCGGGCGGAGTCAGGTAGAGCACAGCGGCGTAGACGTTCGTGTCCACCGCCTGCTCATCGTCCACGTGAATATCCGTACGTGCGCTGGCATCGGCTAACGTAAGCCGCACCACGCCATTGTCGGGCGATATCCACTTGATGCGTTGCCCCAGGCGGTCGGCGAGGCGTTGCATCAAGTCCGCGCAAGGTAGGGGCCCCGTCTGTTGGCCGGGGTAGTTGCCGCTCGCGGGGTAGTCGAGTGAGCCAGCCCAAGCGCGGGCCGCGTCCGGATCGTCGAGAAAATCGTCGAGGATGTGCAGGTCGGCACCGGCCACTATTTGTTCTACTACATTGCGATCTGCAGTCGGTGCCACATCCAACAAGGGGAACGGGTCGGACGCTGCCCCGCCCTGCCCTAGCGGCGAAACGAATCCCGGCATCAGCTCGCCCCCAACGCGGGCATCGCAGGCCAGGGCGGCCCGGTAGTGTCGTTGTACAGTGGCTTCGTCGTTGCGGGCATAGGCATCGCGCACCAGTGCCATAAGCGAAGGAAGATGATTGGGCGCGTGCCGTAGCAGTTGCTCGTGTGCATCCCGAGCCCCATCGGCATTGCCAATCCTACCTTGCACGCGGGCCAGCGCCCCCCAGGTAGCAACGTCCTGGGGCGCCAAGATGCTAGCACGACCATAGGCATCCGCAGCCTTGGCAGGCTGCGCCTGGCGTTCGTACAACTGCCCCAAGCTGCGCCAGAGCTTGGCATCGTCGGTCAGGACGGTTGCTGCGCGCTCGAACATGGCGCGGGCCGCGTCCAGCATGCCTTGCTGCAACCAGATTTCACCCAGACCACAAAGCGCTGGGCCATGGTCGGCATCCAGTGCCAGCGCTTGCTGATAGGCCTTGGCGGCGTCGGCCACCCGGCCAGCATGCTGGGCGCTGCGCCCAGCTTCCACCCACTGCTGTGCCTTACTCGCTGCCTTCATTACTCGTCACTGTTCAACAAACACGGCCGTCGTGCGCGGCGGGATCGAGAAAGTACCATTGCTGAACGCCGCCGTCTTCACCACCGTATCGCTGCCATTGGCCTGCACGCTATGCAGTGCCACGTTGTGGCCGGCGTAAGCGCTCAACGTGAACTGCTGCGCAACCTTATTGGCATTGAACAACACGACCACGCTCTTGTATTTCTGATCACCACAACCGCTGCTGCCGGCGACGCGCATGACGATCAAGCCCAGCTGCTGCGCACCTTGATCGGGGAAGCTCACGCAGCTCTCGATTGCCGCTGCGGTCTTCAGGCGGAACATGGACGTATCCTGGCGCATGCGCAGGAAGTCTTGGAAGGCCAGGGTCGTGTGCGCAATGTCCGCCCCAGTCACGGCGGTTCCCGCGTTGTTCAACAGCGGCGTCATCGTCGCCAGATTGCTGGCGTTGTTGCCCGTGTTCTGCGGCGGTGCGCCCACGGCCCAGTTGTTGCT
>JAFAKZ010000488.1 GCA_019234745.1 Burkholderiales bacterium | reverse complement strand
ATGCAGATCACATCCTTGACGTGCGCGGCGGCGAGGAACTTGAGGCCGCCGAATTTCACGAAGGGCACATTGCAGCGTGTGAGTTCGATCTCCAGCCGCGCGCTATGGTGGGCGGCGCGGAACAGCACGGCCTGCTGCTTGAGCTTGATGCCCGCTTCGCGCCGCGACAGCACGCGCTGCGTCACATATTCGGCCTGGGCCAGCTCGTCAGCCAGCGTCACCAGGCGTGGCAGCTCGTCCGACGGCTTCTGGCTCCATAGCTCCTTGTAAAAGCGCTCCTTGGCCAGCCCGATTACCGCGTTGGCGGCGGCCAGGATGGGCACGGTGGAGCGGTAGTTTTGCTCCAGCTTGATCAACGTCGCCGGCGGGTCGAACTGGCGCGGGAAATCGAGGATATTGCGTATGGTGGCGCCGCGGAAAGCGTAGATCGACTGAGCGTCGTCGCCTACCACGGCAAGCCCCGTGCCGCGGGGCTTGAGCGCCAGCAGGATGGCAGCCTGTAGCGGATTGGTGTCCTGGTATTCGTCCACCAGCACGTGCTGGAAGCGCTGGCCCAGCTCCTGTGCGATCTCGCCCACGCCCACCATCTGTGCCCAGTACAGCAGCAGGTCGTCGTAATCGAGCACGTGCTGCGCCTGCTTTGCCTCCACATAGGCGCGGAACAGGCGCTTGAGGTCGGCCTCGTGCTCGGTGCACCAGGGAAAGCTGCGCTGTAGCACGTCGGCCAACGGCGCCTGCGTATTGATGGCGGCGGAGTAGATGGACAGGCAGGTCGCCTTGGCCGGGAAGCGCTTTTCCGTGCTCGCCAAGCCCAGCGATTGGCGCACCAGATTCATCAGGTCGGCCGCATCCTCGCGATCGTGAATGGTGAATTCGGGGTTGAGGCCCACGAGCGGCGCGTACTCGCGCAACAGCCGCGCACCGATGCCGTGGAAGGTGCCGGCCCATTCCAGGCGGGCATTGGCCAGGCGCGGATTGTCGGTGCCCAGTTGGCGTACGATGCGCTCGGCGCGGCGCGCCATTTCCTCGGCTGCGCGGCGCGAGAACGTCATCAAGAGGATACGGTCGGCGGCTACCCCCTGTGCGATCAGGTTTGCCACCCGGTGGGCCAGCGTGTTCGTCTTGCCGGAACCGGCGCCGGCGATGACCAGCAGGGGGCCGGCCGTGTCGCCCTGACTCATGCCGAATTCAACCGCCTGCCGTTGCGCGGAGTTCAGCTTGGCGAACTGGTCGGACTTGGCCGGGGCGAGGGTATTGGCTTCGAGCATGGTGGCCGGGCGGGCGATCATTCTTGCACACAGTCTAGCGCAAAGAGAACTATCGTTCACCATAAAGTGCAGCAATCTTGGGTAGCGTGCGTATTTTGTTGCCATTGCGCACGCTGCGGCATTTGGCAGTTGTTAGGCGTGCAAACGTAAACTGGGGCGCAATGCGCCCCAGTTTACCTTCCTGTTCTACACGATCTCCGCCGGTTCAGGCTTACGGGTCTTAGTTACAAACCTCGTTGAGGCTGAACGCCCCTGAACCGTAGTTGTCCGTCGAATAGCTGCCGGCCAGTAGGCCATTGTGCAATGTGCCCGATGCGGAGAAGCACTGGTACGTACCGCTACCGCCGGCGCAGTAGCCGACCAGGTTCACCGTTGGCAGGTTCGCTTGGCCGCTGATGTTGGCCGTACCGAGGCCGTTGATCGTGAGGGAGCCCGTCACGTCGAAGAGCACGCCGCTTTGCTGCGTCAGGGTCAGCGTGGCGCTACCGGTGTAATTCCCGGTGACGTTGCCTTCGTAGTTGCCGGCCGGAACCTGCCCGCATTCAGGCTTTGCCGTTACGTCGATGTAGTGGCCGTAGGGTGTGTTGCTGCAGCTGATGGTCGCGCGACCAACGCCGATCGCCGTGACTACCGCGCCGGATACGCTCGCTACGCTGGTATCGCTACTGGTGCAAGTACCAAGGATAGCCTTGCTCGGGTACGGGAAGATTTGCGTCTGCTGTCCCACGGCGAGCGAGGTCTGTAGCAGGTTGATGTTCTGGAGCAGAGGGGGCAGCACCACCAGCGTGGCCGTTCGCCCGCTGCAGGTGATGGTAGTCGTGCCGGGATTCTGCGGAGAGATGAACGTGCCGTCTGGGCCAATGATCGCCACATTCACGTTGCTGCTGGTGCAGGTTCCCAGGCTGGCGCTGTTCGGCTGGGGCAGGACCGTCGGAAACTGACTGTCCAAAACAACGGTGGCGGGCTGCAAGGAGATGCCTGTGAGCCGGAACGGCACCCTATAGATCAGCGCGAGCTTGCCAAGCGTCGTCAGCATGTCGTTCTGGTCCTTGCCAAAACCCAGGTATAGCTGCAGGCCATCTAGACCGGAGATATCGAGGTTGTCGACCACGTCGATCGTATTGCTCGCGGCCAGCTTCTGCGCTGGGATTGCCGCAGGATAGCTGCCACTTGTGCTAGGTTGCCAGGAATTGCCGTTGCGCAAGTAGAGTATGCCGTCATAGATGGCGCCCATCCACACGCTTTGCGTGTCGCCGACATCGAGTACGTCGGGAGTAATGGTGGCCGTTACGCCGTTGGTGCTGACCGCCGACAAGGTGATGCTGGCCGGCTTAATGGACCAAATACTCACGTTGGCATACTGTGTTACGGTCACCCCGTAGCTGGTATAGCTGGCTTTGACGGAGACGTTCCGCGACCCCAAAGGCATTTGCGCCGTGATGCTGCCGTCGGCATTGACGACCAAAGCGCCGGGGTCCGAGCTAGTCAGCGTTGGCGTGACGGGCTGCGTCGTGCCGTCGCTAAAACTGGCGGTCGCCGTGCAGACGCTGGATTGGCCCGGATTCAAGTCCTGCGGGCAAGTCAGCGCGAGCGACTCCAGGACGTGGGTGGAGTTGACCGTAACGGTGGCGGATTGGGTCTGCGTCACGCTGCCGACCGTCAGGCTGGCAGCAATGGTGACAGGGGTCGATATCATGACCGTCTGCGCCGTCAGTTTGCCTTGCCCGTCGATTGTGAGCGCTGCCGGGTTGGAGCTGGTCCAACTTGGCGTGGCCGCTTGGTTGCTCCCATTGCTATAGGCGGCTGTGGCGCTGCAATGGCCAGTCGCGCCGGACATCAGTGCGCTGCTGCAGGACATCACCAGGCCGGTGAATTCGGCGGCCCCGACAGGTTGCGGGCTGGGCGTCGATGCGTAATGATGCAACTGTTTGGCCACCGAGTCGTATACCCAAAAGTCCGTGCTGAGCGGATCCATGCCGTAGATTGTCGGCTGTTCTCCGAGCGAGCCGAGCGCGGCCCCGGTCTTCGAGTCGTAGTAGCTTGCTTTGCCGAAGGCGACAGTCCCGGTCGCGGCAAAGATCCACTCCGGGAAGACCTGCACGTGGTGGCTTACATCCTGAGTGCTAACTTCGAGGCTGCCGAAATAGAGGGCGGTCTGGTCTGTTGAGAGAGCTAGCGGACCACTAAGACGGTAGGCATCAATGGTGAGGCCGGCGTCTTCCTGCGGGGTTAGTGTCTGGTTGGCGACCTTGTAAGCATACAATTCCAAAACGTCAGACTCGCCAAATATCAGCCGGTTGTAGCTCGATACATAGCGAAAATCACCTCCCTGCGTGGGCACGCCATGAGGGGTCTGCAGGCCAGTTACGCCGTACAGATGGACCGCAGTGCTAAATTCAGGGTACCACTGGTAGACGTCAACGCTCGCTTTGCCGTCAAATGATTCGACGGCGAAGGTATCGTCGGACATCGTTTCGATCTGGCCTGCGGTGTGGGCCGTATCCACTCCCCAGGCGCCGGTAGCGAGATCAAGCCGGTGCACGTGGTTTTGACAGGACGGTGTACCTAAGATTTGGGGTATGCCTGAGTTGAGGTAAGCGCAATTGTCGGTCGCATACACATAGCGGCCGCTCGGTGACACGTGCATGTCGGTGAAATTCGCAATTGCCGCGTGCGTTGACGTGGCTTGCGTGGCTGTATTGATCGTGGTGATCGTACTGCCGGTGTAGCTGGCGGGTGTCAAACCGCCAGTGCTCATCACGATCAGTGTGTTGTAGGTCAGCGAATAGGCCAATTGGTCGACGCTGGTACTCGGCGCGGGCAGCGTGCCCAAGTCGTAGAACATGTTCGCCGCTTGTACGGGCGCGGCAGACGCCAATGCGATCGCGATCGCGGCCAAGGCGCCGCGCAGCAGGGTCAATGTCATTCAAAACACCTTCTCAAGATTTTCTAAAGCCGGGCCCACCGCTACCCGCAAGGCGCAAACGCCACTACATGTGACATAAGGGTGAAGAACGGCAATAAAGCGGGCCGACTATACAAGATTGAGCCGTGCTTGTATGCAGGGACGCCGTGAGCCGATGAACAGCCCGGATTGAAAATCGGCCCGGCTTTGCGAGCCGAGGCCGACGCATGCCTTGCTGCATGGTGTGTGCACAGTGAAAAACAAATGGGGCGCTATGCGCCCCATTCTGTCCACGATTCAGCAGTCAGGACGTTAGGAGCAGGCCTTGGTCAGGTTGAACGAGCCAGAACCACCGTCAGCCGTCGTATAGCTGCCATCGAGCGTGCCGTTGTTGACCGTGCCGGATGCGGAGAAGCATTCGAAGGCACCGCCGCCGCTGGAGCAGTAACCGACCAGGTTCACCGTCGGCAGGTCCGACTGGCCCGTGGCGCTGACCGTGCCCAGTCCGTTGATCGAGATGGAGCCCGTTACGTCGTAGAGCAGGCCGCTTTGCTGTGTCAGGGCAAGGGTTGCACTGCCCGAGTAGCTGCCCGAGATGCTGCCGCTGTACGTGCCGGCCGCCGTCTGCGCGCAGCTCGGTGCCGTTACCGTGATGACGGCGGATTTGCCGCTGCAGGTAATGGTTGCCGTGCCGGCGTTGTTGGCCGTCACCAAGGAG
>JAFAKZ010000482.1 GCA_019234745.1 Burkholderiales bacterium | reverse complement strand
ATTACGCATTGCGCTGGACCTCGCCTACTGACGGACAGTTTGAGCAACGCAAACTGTCCGTGTGCCGCCCGCACAACATCTCCACAATGCTTGATCCTCATCAAGTCGCATAGCAATGCCGTTTCCATACTACGAGCATGCATCGCCGGCCATGGACGTGCGGCCGCCCGCCAAGCTTCCAGTTGATGAGGAGCACCAGAACATGATCGCCCAGATAGTCCGAAGCAGCCGGCGCCTAGGCGCCTTCGGCTTGCTGCTGTTACTCGCAGGCGCCGCCCAAGCCCTGCCCTCCTACGCGCGTCAGACGGGTCAGGACTGCGTGGCCTGCCACCTGTCCTTCCCCGAACTCACGCCCTACGGCCGCATGTTCAAGCTCAACGGCTATACCTTCGGCGAGCACAAGACCTTGCCGCTCGCCGTGATGGCCGTCGGTTCCGTCACGCGGGTGGCCAATACGCAGGGCAACGATGCGGCCTACCCCAAGCGTAACGATCCGGTGCTGGAAGGCGGTAGCCTCTTTATCGCAGGCGGCTTGGGTAGCCATGCGGGTATGTTCTCGCAGTGGACTTACAACAACCTCAACCCGGTAACGGACACCAACGGCAACTTCGTACGCTTCGGCGGGCAGACGACGGTGGACAACAACGACTGGCGCATCGCCGACCGCCTGACGCAGGACGAGTACGACCTGATCGTCGGCATGTCGCTCAACAACAACCCGACCGTGCAGGACGTGTGGAACAGCACGCCGGCCTTCTCCTACCCGTTCCAGACATCGCGTTTGGCCGGCGTGTGGGGCATAGGCGCCCCCACCACGCTGATCGAAGGCGGGCTTGCCCAGCAGGTGGCAGGCTATAGCGCCTACGCGATGCTGAACAAGCACTGGTACGGTGAATTCGGCGCCTACCGCGCAGCCGACGGACTGTTCAAGGTACTGAGCCATGGCATCAACATTGGCAACCGCCTGCAGGGCAACAACCCCTACTGGCGCTTCGCCTACAACCAGGAATGGGGCAGCAATAGCGTCGAGGTGGGCACCTTTGGCATGAACGCCCATGTGCAGGTCGACCCAGCGGACCCATCGGCCGGCCTCAACCACTATCGCGATGTCGGCCTGGACGTGCAGTATCAGCATCTGCTCGACCCGCACGTATGGAGTGCGCAAGCCTACTACGTGCGCGAGACGGTCGACTGGAACGCGGCCCTGGTAGGCAATAGCGTAGCCAACAGCCAGAGCACGCTGCGCGCCTTCCACCTGAAGGGCACCTATTGGTACAACCGCACCTGGGGCGCCACGCTGTCCTACTTCAACGAGCGCGGCTCGACCGACTACCTCGCCTACCCGCAGAACGGCGTGCCCGATACCAACGGTTTCACCGGCGAGTTGAACTACATGATCCGGCAGAACTGGCGCGTGGGCCTGCAATACACCGACTTCCAGAAGTATCGCGGCGCCAGCAGTAACTACGATGGCAACGGGCGCAATGCGCGCGATAACAACATCACCTATCTCTACACCTGGTTTGCGTACTGAGGGGTCTGATCATGAAATCGAGACTGCTACTTGCATTGCTGTCTAGCCTTGCTTGGCTGGGTACCGTCCAGGCGGCCGACACATCGGTGAAAGGTGCGCCCGAACCCGTGCTGCGCCTGTGCATGAATTGTCACGGCGTAGACGGCAACAGTGAATCACCCATGATTCCGCGCCTTGCCGGCCAGCAAGCTGACTATGTGGAGCGCCAGCTGATGGCCTATCGCGAGCAGAGCCGTACTAACGCGGCGGCGCGCAACTATATGTGGGGCATGGCGCATATGCTGAGCGACGATGAGATCAAGCAGACGGCCGCCTGGTTTGCCCGTCAGAAGCCGCAACCTGCCGCAACCACCCATGCTGACGAACTGGTGCGGCGCGGCGATGCCGCCTTCCACAATGGCCTGCCGAGCAAGGACGTGCCGGCCTGCGCAGCCTGCCACGGCGCCAATGGCGAAGGTGGGCCCATCGCACCGCGCGTTGCCGGGCAGCACGAGAACTACCTGAAGGTCCAGCTCAAGGTCATGGCCACGGACGAACGCCCTGCTGCGACGGCCATGCAGGGCTTCGCCAAGCACCTGGACCAGGCCGATATCGATGCGCTGAGCGCCTACCTAAGCGGGCTGCACTGATATCGACCGCCACACCGCGTTCACACGCGGCCAATAGGCACGCCTGCGTAGAAGCGATAGCAGTTACGCCCTGCTGCCTTGGCACGGTACATGGCTGTGTCGGCGCACTTGAGCAGGGTATCGCTTGTTGACCCGTCGTCGGGAAACACAGCGATGCCCACGCTGGCACCAATCGTAATCAGGTGGCCGTCCAGCCGGAACGGCTTGTTCAGCGTCGCGATCAACTTGCCCGCCAGTTGGGCGGCATCCTCGTGCGACAACAGGCGATTCTCGATGACAGTGAACTCGTCGCCACTGAGGCGCGCCAATACGTCGGTGCGCCGCATGGCCGTACGAATGCGCTTCGCGACGGCGATCAGCAGCATATCGCCCACGTGATGGCCCCAGGTATCGTTCACGGGCTTGAAGCGATCCAGGTCGACGAACATCAGCGCAAAACGCTTGCCCTGCTTACCGTGGCGAGCGACGGCGTCATCCAGGCTATCGAGAAACTGCAGGCGGTTAGGCAGGCCGGTGAGGCTGTCGTGATAGGCAAGCGCCTTGTGTTGCTCGCTCTCGCGCTTGCTGTCCGTGATGTCGTGCTGGATGGCGATGAAATGCGTGATTTCGCCGGAAGTGGCGAAGAGCGGCGTGATGATCTCGGCCACCGTATAGAGCGAGCCATCCTTGCGCCGATCGACCACTTCCGCCTGCCAGGTCTTGCCCGCCTGGATGGTGTGCCACATGCGCATATAGAACTGCGCGCCATGCTGGCCGGAACGTAACAGCGACGGCCGCTGGCCGAGCACCTCGCTCTTGGCATAGCCGCATAGCGTACAGAATGCCTCGTTCGCCCAGATGATGCAGCCATCCGCATCCGTGATGAAGATGGCCGTGGCGATCGAGGTCAGCGCCGACGACAACAGGGCCTGCTCGTCGCCCAGGACCACGTTCTTGCAAATTCGCTGTGGAGTCATGACGCGCCTCTCGTTATGGCGACTGTTCCGATCCGCAGCGGCGTCGCTCTTCTCATCTTGTAACTTAAGACGAACCGCCCGCAGCGCACTTGACCTAGATCACATGCCACGCCACCGCGGACATTTCGGCAGACAGGCGTGGCCATGCACGGCGATATCGCAACACCCGTGTCTCCGGCATTGGAAATACTTGCGCCACGTCAAGCCGCCTACGGTACGCGCACGCCATACTCGACTCATTCGATCAGTCAGGAGTCGACTATGTACAAGCGCATTCTCGTACCCACGGACGGCAGCCCCACCGCTCACAAAGGGCTGCAGGAAGCCTGTGCCCTAGCCAGGACAGTGGGTGCCTCGCTGCGGCTGCTCAATGTGGTGGACAGCCGCATCATCTACACGGATTTTTCCGGCTTCTCGAACTATGGCGACCTGCTAGACGCACTATGCAAAAACGGCGAAGAGGTCCTGATGGAGGCGAAGAAATTTGCCATGACGAGTGGCGTATCGGCCGAAACCAAGCTTATCGAAACGCAGGCCGCCACCGTCTCGGACGTCATCCTGCAGGAAGTCGAAAGCTGGCCCGCCGACCTGATCGTAATGGGTACGCATGGGCGACGCGGGCTGAGCCACCTGGTCATGGGCAGCGATGCGGAAAGCGTGCTGCGCCTGGCCAAGGTACCTGTGCTGCTGGTACGCGCTGCCGCCTAGGAGCCTGACTGCACATGGACTACATCGAGAACCGTACCTTCGACGAGATCGCTATGGGTGACGGCGCCAAGCTGACACGCACGCTGCAGTTGGAGGATATCCAGCTGTTCGCCGTGATGTCGGGCGACGTCAATCCCAGCCATCTCGACCCCGAGTATGCGCAGAACGGCCGCTTCCACGGCTTGGTCGCTCACGGCATGTGGGGCGCGGCGCTGATCTCCTGCGTGCTGGGCACGCATTTCCCGGGCCCAGGCACCGTCTATGTCGGCCAATCGCTGCAATTCATCCGCCCCGTGCACCTGGGCGATACCTTGACGGTAGAAGTCGTCGTCACGGCAAAGCACAGCGACAACGGTCACCTCGTACTGCATTGCCGCTGCATGAATCAGGACGGCCTGACCGCCATCGAAGGCGACGCGGAAGTGATCGCCCCGCGCGACAAGGTGCGCCGCCCACGCGTAGCGCTGCCGGAGGTTCAGCTGATCGACCACGAGCGCTACTACCAGCAGCTGCGCAAAGCGGTGAACGGGCTGGCTCCCTTGAGGGTGGCGGTCGTGCACGCGGTGGACGCGGAGTCGATACGGGGCGCGGCGGATGCGGCAGCCGCCGGCCTGATCGAACCAGTATGGATAGGCCCCGCAGCCAGGATGCGCACGGCGGCCGAAGCGGCCGGCGTCTACCTGGCGCCACACGCGGTCGTCGACGTGCCGCACAGTCATGCGGCGGCGGCAGAAGCCACCCGGCTGGCCGCGCGCGGCGACGTCGACGCCATCATGAAGGGCAGCCTGCACACGGACGAGTTGATGGCGGCCGTGCTAGCGCACGACGCCGGACTGCGTACGGCGCGCCGCGTCAGCCACGTGTTCGTGATGGACGTGCCGCGCTACCCACGGCCCCTATTGATCACGGACGCCGCCATCAATATCGCGCCCGATCTGGAACAGAAGCGCGACATCGTGCAGAACGCCATCGACCTGGCCCATTCGCTGGGAATCGCACAACCCAAGGTCGCCATCCTGTCGGCCGTGGAAACGGTCAGCGCCAAGCTGCAGTCCACGCTCGATGCGGCAGCGCTGTGCAAAATGGCCGACCGGGGCCAGATCATCGGTGGCCTGTTGGACGGTCCATTGGCCTTCGACAACGCCATCTCGGCACAGGCCGCAGCCACAAAGGGCATCCAGTCAGATATCGCCGGGCAGTCCGACATCCTGGTCGTGCCCGACCTGGAGTCGGGCAATATGCTGGCCAAGCAGCTGCAGTACCTGGCCGGCGCCCAGGCTGCCGGCATCGTGCTGGGTGCGCGCGTGCCCATCATCCTTACCAGTCGTGCGGACTTAGCACAGGCGCGCATGGCCTCGTGCGCCGTCGCCCTGCTGTATGTGCGAAGCCAACAGATGGGAGCGTCCGTATGAGCAGCATCGTTCTGGCCGTCAACAGCGGCTCGTCGTCCGTCAAGGCCACCGTGTTCGACGTAGCGTCGCGAGGCATGCCGGCCATGGCGCTGCACCACTTGCTGGCGGAGATCTACGACCGTGAAATCCGCCTTCACGTACGCGACGCCGACCGGCACGAAGTGGACACGCATGCCTTCCCGCTTGGCAGCCACGATCCGCATGACGAGCTGTTCCAGGCGCTACTGCTATGGTTCGAGGAAATCGGCAATCTGCGCCCCAGCGCCATAGGCCACCGCGTCGCCCATGGCGGGCCGACTTTCCGCGCAGCCACCCTGGTTGACGACAGCACGTTGGCGCTATTGGATCAGTTGGTGCCGCTGGCCCCCCTGCACCAGCCCTACTGCCTGGGCGGCATCCGGGCGCTGGCCAAGCGCTTCCCAGGCGTACCGCAGATCGCCTGCTTCGATACGGCCTTCCACGCCACCCTGCCGGAGGTCGAGACGCGCTTTGCGCTACCCATAGCACTGCATCGGCGCGGCATCCGCCGCTATGGATTTCATGGACTCTCCTACGCCCATATTGCCGACGTGCTGCCTCGCTTGGCAGGCGAACGCGCCGACGGGCGCGTCATCGTGGCCCACCTGGGCAGTGGGGCCAGCCTGTGTGCCATGCACGGGCGGCAGAGCGTAGCGACGACCATGGGCTTCACCGCGCTGGACGGCTTGATGATGGGCACCCGCTGCGGGGCGCTCGACCCCGGTGTGGTGCTGTATATGGCGCAGGCGCTGGGCATGTCGGCCGAGGCGATCGCCGATACGCTCTATCACCATTCGGGCCTGTTGGGCGTATCGGGGGAATCGGCCGATATGCGCGTGCTGCTAAAGTCGGCCAGCCCCACGGCTGCCGAGGCAGCGGCCTTGTTCTGTTATCGGGTCAACCGCGAGATGGGGGCGATGGCAGCCGCACTGGGTGGCGTGGACGCAATCGTGTTCACCGGAGGTATCGGCGAGCACGGCGCCACGGTGCGCGCCGACATCTGCCGCCTGGCTGCATGGCTGGGTATTGAGCTGGATGAGGAGCTGAATGCGGCCCATGGACCCGTCATCAGCACAGCAGACAGCCGCGTAAAGGTATACGTGATCGAGGCGGACGAGGAGCAGGTCATTGCCGATGAAGCAGCCAAGCTCTGTGTTGTCTAGGTATCAATCTTCGATGGGCGGCGGCTCGCCGGCATCCGGCAATCCCGTCTGCTTGCAATCAAGGCGCAATGCGTCGATATCGTCGCGGACATCGGCGTAGGCGCGCATCTCGGCATCCAGCAAATCAAGCCCGAGCTCGCGTCGCAATTGGGTTTCTTCCGTCAGGGACACGCTTCCTCCAATACCACGCCTATCAGGCCCGTGCCGCGGCGCGCTGCAGGCCTGCCTCTTCCATGGTGGCTTCGAGGCCCGCGCGATCCAGCCCGCTGATGTGCTTGTTACTGACCTCGAACAAGCCCATTTCCTGGAACTTGGAGAAGGTACGGCTGACCGTTTCCAGCTTCAGGCCCAGGTAGCTGCCGATTTCCTCGCGCGTCATGCGCAGATGGAATTCGCTGCCGGCGTAACCGCGCTCCTGCAGTCGGCGCGACAGGTCGAGCAGAAAGGCGGCAACCCGTTCTTCCGCACGCATGCTGCCCAGCAGCAGGGCGATTTCCTGGTTGCGCACGATCTCCTTGCTCATCAGCTTGAACAGGCGGTGTTGCAGCATGGGCTCGCGCGAACAGGTGCTCTCCAGCGCGCTGAAGGGAATGGAGCAGACATTACTGTCTTCCAGTGCGATGGCGGTGAGCTTGTGGTGGTCATCCTCGATGCCATCCATGCCGATCACTTCGCCGCCCATGTGGAAGCCGGTCACTTGGTCGCGGCCGTCTTCCGTCAGCGAGGACGTCTTGAAGAAGCCACTATGCACAATATAGAGCAGGCGGAAACGGTCGCCGGCGCGGAACAGTGCCTCGCCGCGCTTCACCCGCAAACGCGTCGCCACAGACTCATGATGGCATTCCTCCAGCACGCAGGCCTCACGCAGCTTGCAGCACGTGCAGTTGGAGGGAGGGCAGGCAACGTTGTCCTGGCTGGCCGTACCTTGCATACGGGGGACAAATGCGATGATGGAACCGTCCACAGTGCACTTCCTTTCCGGTTTCTGCTGTTCAATGGGTTGTCTGTGGCATGACCGATGCGATGACATCTCGTATACGGTCCGTGTCGCTGGTCTTATCAAAGAAATAACTGGCGCCCGCTTCCATGCACAGGCGGCAATACTGCGTACTGGCGTGGTTTGTCAGCACAACGAACATCACCTGTGGCAGCGTAGGATGCACTTCGCGTAGTACCGTCAGGCCGTTGCTGTCCAGCAATTGCATGTCCAGCACCACGCAGTCCGGGTTCGTGTCGTGTATGCCGTCGATAGCAGCCTGCGCCGACTCGGCCTGGCCCACGACTTCCACGTTCGGCATGGCTTCGATCATCTCGACCAGGCGTTCGCGGATGACGATGGAGTCATCCACGATGTAGACCTTGGTGCTGTGTTGTGCGGTGTTCATGCCCTGCATTATGAAAAGGCAGGCGCCAACGCCCTATCGGCGCTGGCTGATTCGCGGGGTAGGGATTTGCTGCTTCGTGGGGTAGGAGTGTGGGACGGCGGGGCGTAGGAATTGTCCTACCCCGACAGGGGCGATGGAGACGGAGACGCTATTGAGGGGTGAAAAGTGAAAGGTGAAACGTGAGGTTCCACGGCTCTATGGTTCACCGATGATGCCGCAAAGGGGCGAGTCACATTTCACGTCTCACGCTGCCTTCGGACCGCATGCCAGGATACTCAAGGCCGCACATCGTCCAGCAAGGCGTGATCCAGCGCGTAGCGGATCAGCTCGGCCTGGTTGCTCATATTCATCTTCTGCAGAAGCCGCGCCTTGTGCGTGCTTACCGTTTTCACCGACAGGTGCAGCTGTTCGGCGATATCCGTGATCGCCACGCCCTTGACGATCAAGAGGAAGACTTCGTACTCGCGGTCCGACAGCGTTGTGTGCGGCAGATTGTTGGTCTGTGGCATGGCCTGTAGCGCCAGCTGCTCAGCGACCTCAGTGCTGATGAAGGCACCGCCTGTCGCCACCTTGCGGATGGCCGACACCAAGAGCGCCGACGCACTGTCCTTGGTCAGGTAGCCAGCGGCACCCGCGCGGATGGCGCGGATGGCGTACTGGGCTTCCTCATGCATGGTCAGCACCAAAATGCGCAGGGCAGGCTTCTCGCTGCGGATCTGCTTGATCAGCTCGATGCCGCTCTTGCCCGGCATGGACATATCGAGCAGCAGCACCTCAAAGCTTAGTTCGCGCACCCGTTGCAGCGCCTCATGCCCGTCGCCCGCCTCGCCCACAACCTGCAGGTCGGCGGTCGTGGCCAGCAGCTGCTTGAGCCCCTCGCGAACAATGGTGTGGTCGTCGGCAATGACGATACGGATCATGTGGCAGCCCGTTGCTGCGTCAGCGGCAGGCTGACTTCGATGCGGGTACCGTGGCCGGGACGGCTGCTGACGTGCGCATCGCCGCCCAACAGGTAGGCGCGCTCGCGCAGGCCCATCAGGCCGTACGAGTTCGGCTTACGCGGATCGTCCATGGCAAAGCCAATGCCGTCGTCACGGATAAGGATGACCACGGCCACATCGTTCTGGCTAATTTCCACGCTGGCGTGGCTGGCCTTGGCATGGCGCGCGATATTGGTGAGCGACTCCTGCACGATGCGAAAGATCGTGGTGGCCAGCGGATCGCGCCAGCTCAGGTCGGGATCGCTGACAATCAGCTCGCAGGGCACGCCGGTGCGCTGCGTAAAACCGTCCACCAGCGACTCCGTCGCGGCGATCACGCCCAGGTCGTCCAGGATCAGCGGACGCAGCTCGGTGGAAATGCGCCGGGTCGCTGTCACCGTGTCGTTAAGCAGCACCTCCATGCGGGCGAGCTTGTCGCGAACCAGGCCAGAGTCGGCCGGCACGTGGCCACGCAGCCAGCTCACGTCCATCTTGAGTGCCGTGAGTGCCTGGCCCAGCTCGTCGTGCAATTCGCGTGCGATGCGGCTTTTCTCCTGCTCGCGTACGGTATGGGCGGCCGAGGCGAATTCGCTCAGTTCCGCCTTCGAGCGACGCAATTCCGACTCGGTGCGCACGCGTTCGGTGACGTCGCGCAGAATCACCGTGTAGAACTTGGCACCGTGCTCGGTCGTTTGCGAAATGGAGGCATCAATGGGGAACTCCTCGCCGTTCGCACGCAAGCCCATGATGATGCGCTCAGCCCCCATGCGACGCGAGCTGACGCCCGTCGTGCCGAATTGCTGCACATGGGCCGCATGCGCGGCGCGGTAGCGCGGTGGAATAAACCAGTCGATGCTGGTGCCCATCGCCTTCTCGCGCGAGCAGCCGAACATCTTCTCTGCCGCGGCGTTGAACTGCACGATGCGCTGTGTTTCGTCCAAGGTGATGATGGCATCCATGGCCGAATCGATGATGCGGCCGATGCGCGCCTCCACGTCCTTCAGCGCCGCCTGCGTCTCTTGGCCCGAGCGCCCCTGACTGTGCGCGCGGAACAGACCCAGCCAGATCGTGATCGCTCCCAGTGCTCCGGCTAGACCGAGCGACAGGTGCACGTTCCAGCCAGCCAGGCCGGCGACCAGCGCGACCACCGTGGCAATGCCGCCAATACGCAAGGCGCGATCGAAGGAATCGGACGGCCAGATGAACTCGATGAAGGTATTGCCCTGCGGACTTGAGCTGGGTTCGCTCACGACAGCTTCTCTCCCTGCTGGTCATGCCTACCGTGTTGGCCGGCTCACGTTTTGGCAATGATACCGAATAACGGGCGCGGCATCGCGTCGGCCGGAGGATATATAGCTATGCCAAGCCGCGCCTGGGCTGTATCCGGCGCGATATCGGCGAGCGCCGGTCGCCGCCGGGCCCAAGCGCCCTCAACATAGGATTTGACACACATCAATAAGCTACATCGCCTTTCGGCATAAAAACAAGGTGTGGACGCGCTACGGCGGGAAGCAAGGGCTGTCGCCCGCCTCCCGGGAACCCAGGAGCTCAAAGCGCATTCTTATCTACATGAGGCATCCGCAAGGAGCATAGCAATGGCCTACAAGAGCATCCTCGTCGTCGTCGACAGCGGGCCGCGCGCGGCGCAGAACGTCGAGTTCGCACTCAACCTGGCTCGAACCTTCGAGGCCCGCGTCACGGGGCTGTTCGCCGCCACGCTGCCGACAGGCGTGGTGGGCTTCGACGGTGCCTATGTCCCCGACCCGTACACCATGCTGACCCAGCAACTGGGTGAGCAAGCAGCCGCTGCAAAGGCTGTGTTCGAGGCGGAAGTTGCCAAGGTCTATGGCGTACTCACCGAGTGGCGCGAGCAGATCGGCTCAGCCATCACGGCCGTCTGCGTCAATGCGCGCTACCACGACCTCGTCATCATGGGGCAGTACGACCCGCACCACCCGCAATCCGGCACGCCCGTCGATCTAGTCGAATCCGTCGTACTGGGTTCGGGCCGCCCCGTGCTGGTGGTACCTTACGCGGGCGACTTCCCCCATGTGGGCCGCAATGTACTGGTTGGCTGGGATACGGGCCGAGAAGCAACCCGTGCCGTCACCGATGCATTGCCGCTGCTACGCAAGGCGGGTCGCACCACCGTGATGACGGTCGGCCCTGAAGTCAGCGAGACGGCGCACGGCGAATCGTCCGGCTCTGACATCGCACTCTTCCTTGCACGGCAAGGCGTCAAGGTCGAGGTCAAGCGCGAGCCCGGCATTGGCCTGAACGTGGGCGGGCTGATGCTATCGGTCGCTGCCGACCTGAACGCCGACCTGATCGTAATGGGCCTGTATGGCCACTCGCGCCTGCGCGAACTGATGCTGGGCGGCGCCAGCAGGACCATTCTGCAGACGATGACAGTCCCGGTATTGATGTCGCATTGAACCGAGAAATGGATACCGCCGAACGGCATACACCGCTCGGCGTTTTCCGCTTGCCGCGACGCGGGGCCTGCCCTATACAAACGTCTTACCGTTTTGTTTCGTTTGTATGTCAACCCTAGCGAGCCTCGTCCATGCCCCCTGCCATCGACTCCTCCACTGACAGCAAGCAACACCAGCACACCGCCTTGCAATCGCTGGCGGATCACTACGCCCTGCCTGTACATCAGGTCGCCGCGCTCTACGAGGCTGAGCTGACGCAGCTGAGCGAACACGCCTCCATCAAACAGTACCTGGTCATGCTGGCGATCAAGCACGTCGACGAACAATTGCGCACCGACAAGCAGCGACATTGACAGCTGCGCAGCCTGTCGGCATTTCCCCTGCTCCTTGACCTGCATCAATACCAAGCCCCTGGCGAATTCGTAGGCTAGCCGCATTCGCCAGGAGAGCTACATGCACCCCCACAACGAGCCCGGCCAGGGCTTACGGTTCGATCGCAGCCTGATCGAACGCCTGTCGGCATCAGGCCCACGCTACACGTCCTACCCTACGGCAGACCGCTTCACCGAACGCTACGGCGAAGCGGCATACCGCCGCATTGCTGCGCGCCGCTTTGGCGCGGGCAGCGAACGCCCGTTGTCCATCTACGTCCACCTGCCCTTCTGCAATACCATCTGCTTCTACTGCGCCTGCAACAAGATTGCGACCAAGGACAGACGGCGGGCAGACGTCTACCTGGACTACCTTGCACGTGAGATTGAACTGCAGGCGCCTCTGTTTGCCGCACGCTCGCGCGTGGAACAGATACACCTTGGCGGCGGTACACCGACCTTCCTCAACGACACACAGCTGACCCGCCTCATGCGTCTGCTGTACGACAAGTTCACCTTCGCGCCCGATTCGATCGGCGAGTATTCCATCGAAATCGACCCGCGCAAGGTGGCACCGCGCACCATCCACCTGCTGCGCGAGCATGGCTTGAATCGCGTCAGCATCGGCGTGCAGGACCTGGACCCACAGGTGCAGGAGGCGGTAAACCGCATCCAGAGCGAGGAAGAAACGCGTAACGTTGTCGATGCGGCGCGCATGGCCGGCTTTCACTCCATTTCCATGGACCTGATCTACGGCATGCCCAAGCAGACCGTTGCGAGCTTTTCACGTACGCTGGACCGTGTCATCGACATGCGGCCCGACCGCCTGTCCGTTTATCATTACGCCCACCTGCCCCATCTATTCATGCCGCAGCGACGCATCCACGAGGCGGAACTACCTTCCTCCGAGATCAAGCTCGACATTCTTGCCGGCGCCATCGACAAGCTCACGGCGGCGGGTTATGTCTACATCGGCATGGACCATTTCGCCCTGCCCACAGATGAACTCGCGCGCGCCCAGCGCAAAGGCACGCTGCATCGCAACTTCCAGGGCTATTCCACGCACGACGACATCGACCTGCTGGGTCTGGGCATCTCATCCATCGGCAAGATCGGCGCCAGTTACAGCCAAAACGTGCGCGACGAGAAGCAGTACTACGCACTGCTGGACGAGGGCAGGCTTCCCTTGTTCCGCGGCATCGAGCTGAACGACGACGATCGCCTGCGCCGTGACCTGATCCAGCACTTAATGTGCGACTTCCAGCTCGACTTCGCGCGCTTTGGGCGACGCTGGAACATCGACTTCGCCAGCTATTTCGCCCCTGAATGGCCACGCCTGCAGGAGCTGGCGGCCATGGGCGTGGTCGAACTCGCCCCTGACTCGCTGCATGTCACCGACGCAGGCCGGCTGCTGGTGCGCAACGTGGCCATGGTGTTCGACCGCTACCTACGCGAAGCACAAACCACGGCGCGTTACTCGAAGACTGTATGACGACGGCCCTTGCCTCCGACGCCAGCGTAACGGCGAGTTGCTTCCATTGCGGCGAGTTGCTGCTGTATGAGCACGGCTTCGAAATCGAATTCGAAGGCGAAACGCACGCGAACTGCTGCGCCGGCTGCCAGGCCGTGGCGAACACCATCATCGGCCAGGGCCTGGGTGCCTACTACCGGCAGCGCGAGCAGCCTGCGAGCCGCGCTGCTCCCCTGCCCAAGGCCTTGCGCGAGCAGATGGCGCTGTACGACGAGGCCACGCTGCAAGGCCACTACGTGCAGACTCGGGGGGAAACTTGCGAGACGACGCTGCTGCTGGAAGATGTACGCTGCAGCGCCTGTGTGTGGCTGGCCGAGCAGACGCTGCGCCGCGTGCCCGGCGTGCAGGCCGTGAGCGTCAACTACAGCAGCCAACGCGCCCACGTAAGCTGGTATGGCGGGCAAGCCAGCCTATCGGGGCTACTGGCTGCACTGCGTAAGGTCGGCTACGGCGCACAACCCTTCGACGCAGGCCAGCAAGAGACGCTGTACCGGCGCGAGCGCATGCTGGCACTGCTGCGCATGCTGGTGGCAGGCCTTTCGATGATGCAGGTCATGATGTATGCCTGGCCCGCTTACTTCGCCAACCGCGTCGAGTTACCCGTCGACCAGGACACGCTCTTGCGCTGGGCCTGCCTCATCCTCACCGTGCCGGCCGCCACCTTCTGCGCCTGGCCTTTCTACAAGGGCGCCTGGCGCGACCTGCGCGCCCACCGCGCGGGCATGGACGTACCCATCAGCCTGGGCATCCTGGGTGCCTTCCTGCCCAGCGTGTGGACCACGCTGCGCGGTGGCGGCTCTGTCTATTTCGACTCCGTCTCGATGTTCGTCTTCCTGTTGCTGGTCGGGCGCTTTCTGGAGCAGGCCGCACGGCGCCGCGCTACGGAAGGCGTGGACCGGCTTGCCACCCTGCTACCGCGCTTTGCCCACTTCTTACCCGGCTGGCCCGTGCAAGAGACGCGCGAAACACCCGTCGCACGGCTGGCCGTGGGTGACCGCGTCCTGGTGAAACCGGGCGAGACCATTCCGGTCGACGGTCGCATCGTCGCGGGAAGCAGCGAGGTAAATGAAGCGCTGCTAAGCGGCGAAAGCGCGCCGCAAGCCAAGGGCGAAGGCGATGAGGTGATTGGCGGCAGCGTCAACGTCGGCCAAGCGTTGGTGGTACGCGCCACCGAGGTAGGCGAGTCCACCCAGGTCGCCGGCATCGTGCGCCTGATCGACCGCGCGCTGGCCGAGAAACCCAAATTGGCCGAGCTGGCCGAACGCTATGCCCAGGGCTTCGTACTGGCCGTGCTCATCTGCGCGGCCGCCACGGCCGCTTGGTGGCTGCACCACGATGCTACCCGTGCGCTGGCCATCACCGTCGCCGTACTGGTAATCAGCTGTCCCTGTGCGCTGGCGCTGGCCACGCCCGTGGCCCTCACGGCCGCCACGGGCGCGCTGGCGCGCCGCAACTTCCTGGTCGCGCGCGGCCACGCGCTGTCAACGCTGGCGCGCGTCACGCACGTGATGTTCGACAAGACGGGCACGCTCACGGTGGGCCAGCCTCGCGTCATCGCCGAAACGGTGCTCGCCAACCCGCTCGAGGCGAGTACCTTGGTGCGCTCGCTGGAATCGCAGAGTGAACACGTGCTGGCCCATGCCCTGCTAGCCCATGTGGGCGACGGCCCCGTACACGCCATCACGCAGCTACACAACGAGCGGGGCCAGGGTTTGCAGGGCACGGTGCAAGGCACCACCTATCGCATCGGCAAAGCGGCCTTCGTGGCTGAACTGGTCGGTTCGCCGTGTCCGGATGAAAACCTGGTCTGGTTGGGCTGTGCCGGGCAATGGCTGACTGGCTACGGCATCGCGGACAGCCTGCGCAGCGACGCCGTCGCGACGGTTGAACGCCTGCAGCACGCCGGCATCAGGGTGCTGATCGCAAGCGGCGACTACGCGGCAGCGGTCCAACCCATCGCCCAAGCGCTGCAGGTGGACGAAGCGCGGGGCGACCTGCGGCCGGGCGACAAGCTGGCCTGGCTCAAGTCGCTGCAGGACGCCGGTGCCGTCGTGTGGATGGTGGGCGATGGCGTGAACGACGCACCCGTGCTGGCCGGCGCCACGCTATCCGCCGCCATGGGGCAAGGCGCCGACGTGGCGCGCCAGACGGCGGACATCGTGCTCCTGGGCGAGCACCTGGCACCGCTGGCCGAGGGCCACGCGCTGGCCCTGCGCACGCGCCGCGTCGTGATCGAGAACCTGGCTTGGTCGGTCGTCTACAACCTCGCCGCCTTCCCGCTCGCGGCCTGCGGCTTCGTTACCCCGTTGTTGGCCGGGATCGGCATGGCGAGCAGTTCGTTGTTGGTTGTGCTGAATGCGCTGCGCCTGGCAAGGAAGGTTGACTAGGTCGGTTTGGTAGGTTGGTGCAAGCGCAGCGATGCCCAACAATCGCGCAGCCAATCCAAGTGTTGGGCATCGCTGCGCTTGCCCAACCTACAAGAAATCCTTAGCCGCTGGCGACGAAGCGAAAACGATAGCGCCTGCCGTCGACAGCCACCACCCCTTCCCAGTCGCGCCGCCCTTGCGTACATGCGGGCAACCACGCATGTACCTGCCAGCTTCCGTCGGCCTGCTTCGCCAGCGATTGGGGCCGCACGCCCATCTCCATGCCGACCATGTCGAAGCCGATCTCGACGCGCTGTGCGGTGAGGCCGTCGATGCGCACATCAAAAGGTTGTGCGGCACGCACCGGCGACAGGAAGCGCAGGCGTGCGCCGCCACCATCCAAGAGGCAGCCGGCAACCGGTTCGCCACAGCTAATGGTCTGATCAGGCAGGCGCGCGCGCCCTTCCTGCCAGAGCTTACCGGCCGACAGGCTGAGTGCCAGGGCGACACCCAGCATCAGGGGCATACGCAGCGATGATTTGGAAAATGACAGCATGGCTGAATGGATATGGCTCCGCCTGCTCGAGCCCGGCGGCTCGGCGTAGGCTATTGAATCATCGTGATTTTACGATTGCCGCGACAAATTACGTGGTCGTGCCTTACCGCCACTTGATCTTCATCAAGAGCGCCCCTCTGTCCTCCCGCTAAATTCCCATCATCCGAACAGCCGTCGCATACGTCACCGTCCCATGGACATCCTGTTTCTCATGATTCCCCTCAGCCTGCTGCTGGTCCTTGGCATTGGCGCGCTGCTGTGGTGGGCCATCAAGACGGGGCAATTCGACGATCTGAACGGGCCGGCGGTCGACATCGTGATGGACGACGACCGGCCGACGACCACCGTTTCAACAGGGAAAGCCAACCATGGAAACGCAAGCCACATATAACTACAAGGTGGTGCGCCAGTTTGCCTTCATGACCGTCGTTTGGGGGGTCGTGGGCATGCTGGTAGGCGCCTATATTGCCAGTCTACTGATCTGGCCCGATTTGTCCGGGGGTATCCCCTGGCTCTCCTATGGGCGCTTGCGCCCGCTGCACACGAACGCGGTGATCTTCGCCTTCGGCGGCAGCGGTCTCTTCGCGACCTCCTACTACGTCGTGCAGCGCACCTGCCATGTACGCATCTTCAGCGACCGCCTCGCGGCGTTCACCTTCTGGGGCTGGCAGGCGGTCATCCTGTCGGTGGCCATCACCTACCCGCTCGGCATCTCGTACAACAAGCAGTACGCCGAGATGGAATGGCCGATCGCGCTGTTGATCGCCGTCGTATGGGTGGCCTACGCCATCGTGTTCTTCGGCACGATTGCGAAGCGCAAGGTAAAGCATATCTACGTGGCGAACTGGTTTTACGGGGCGTTCATCCTCACCATCGCGGTGCTCCACATCACCAACCACCTGTGCCTGCCCGTGACCTGGACCAAGTCCTATCCGCTGTTCGCCGGCGCGCAGGACGCCATGATCCAGTGGTGGTACGGCCATAACGCCGTGGGCTTCTTCCTCACGGCCGGCTTCCTCGGGATCATGTACTACTTCGTGCCCAAGCAAGCCGAGCGCCCGGTCTACTCCTACCGCCTCTCGGTCGTGCACTTCTGGGCACTGATCTTCACCTATATGTGGGCCGGCCCGCACCATCTGCAGTACACGGCCCTGCCGGACTGGGCGCAGAGCCTGGGCATGGTGTTCTCGCTCATCCTCTTGGCACCGAGCTGGGGCGGCATGATCAACGGCATGATGACCATGTCGGGCGCCTGGACCAAGCTGCGCGACGACCCGATCCTGAAGTTCATGATCGTGGCCCTGTCCTTTTACGGCATGTCCACCTTCGAAGGCCCGATGATGTCGATCAAGACGGTGAACGCGCTGTCGCACTACACCGACTGGAAGATCGGCCACGTGCACTCTGGTGCGCTCGGTTGG
The DNA here is from genome assembly GCA_019234745.1 of Burkholderiales bacterium. Taxonomy (GTDB): domain Bacteria; phylum Pseudomonadota; class Gammaproteobacteria; order Burkholderiales; family Chitinimonadaceae; genus JAFAKZ01. Next base: position 1,308 of record JAFAKZ010000482.1, on the reverse strand, counting down.
GTCGGCCTGATCACCATGGGCTCCATCTACTACCTGTTGCCGCGCGTGTTCGGCCGTACTGAGATGTGGAGCAAGAAGCTGATCGAGCTGCACTTCTGGATCGCAACGCTGGGCATCGTGCTCTATATCTCGTCACTGTGGATCGCCGGCGTAATGGAAGGCCTGATGTGGCGCGCCACCAACCCGGATGGCACGCTCACCTACGCCTTCGTCGAAGTCACCAAGGCTACGCGACCCTACTACATGATCCGCCTCGCCGGCGGCCTGCTCTACCTGAGCGGTATGCTGATCATGCTCTACAACTCGATCCGCACGGTAGCTGCCGGCCAGCCGGCCGATGCGCGCATCCCGGCCGTTCCGGCCGCGGCTCACTGATCGGCGAGGGAGAAACACATCATGTTGAAACACGAAACCATCGAAACCAACCTGGGGCTCATGGTGGTGCTGATCGTGCTGCTGATCAGCGTCGCCGGCCTCGTGGAAATCGTGCCGCTGTTCTTCCAGCGCTCCACCACGGAACCGGTGCAGGGCATGAAACCGCTCACCGCCCTGCAACTGGCCGGGCGCGAGCTGTACATCCGCGAGGGCTGCTATAACTGCCACTCACAGATGATCCGCCCCTTCCGTGCCGAAACGGAACGCTACGGCCACTACTCCGTGGCCGGTGAATCGGTGTGGGAGCACCCCTTCCTGTGGGGCAACAACCGTCGCGGCCCCGACCTGGCGCGCGTGGGCGGCCACTACTCGGACGATTGGCACCGCATCCACCTGAACCAGCCGCGTGACGTGGTACCGGAATCCATCATGCCGGCCTATCCCTACCTGCTGCGTGACAAGCTCGACAGCGAGGATCTGCCGAAGAAGATGGCGGCGCTGCGCACGCTGGGCGTGCCCTATACGGATGCCGACATCGCAGGCGCTCGCGCCGCGGTGGATGGCAAGTTTGAAATCGACGCACTGGTGGCCTACCTGCAGCAGTTGGGCACCGTGATCAAGAACACGCGCTAGGGAGACGAGCCATGGATTTCTCGATGTTGAGTTCGGTCCTGTCCGCCGTGCTGTTCGCGGTCTTTGTCGGCATCGTCGCCTGGGTCTATGCGGCACGCAACCGCGGGCGCTTCGAAGAAGCCGCCATGTTGCCGTTCGACGATGAGGATTGGGTATCTAGCGGTCGGCGGCAGGTAAGCCGGAGGGTCGGAAAATGAGTGATTTCGTCAGTGGCTTCTGGAGCCCCTATATCGCCATCGTGGTGATCATCAGCATCCTGTTCTGCTTCTGGCTGCTGAAGAGCCAATCGGTGGTCAAGCG
>JAFAKZ010000379.1 GCA_019234745.1 Burkholderiales bacterium | reverse complement strand
AAGGGCACGATGGCGCGCGGTTGGATCAGCCGCTGCGCCAGTGCCTTGGCGGCCACCAACGGTGCCGCGCAGAAGGCGCAGCGGTCGGCCGTGACGTTGGGCGGGAACTGGCTGGAGGCGCCGCAGCTTGGGCATTTCACCGTCTGCACTTCGATGGTTGCCTCATTGCCGGCCTGTTCGCGCAGATAGGCGATGAAGTCGAGCTTCTCGGTGGCCTGGGCCTTTTCCTCGGCGCTGGCTTCCGCGATGGCATTCTCGGCGCCGCAATAGGGGCATTTGAGAGAGTGCTGGCCAGGTGCGAATTCCAGCTTGGCGCCGCAGGCGTTGCAGGGGTAGTAACGGGTGGCGGTGGCGGCAGATTCGTTCATGACGTCTCGGCTATGGATTGTTGGTCGCGTTTACGCAGCAAGGCACCGTGAAGCGCGAGCTTCACGGTGCGTAATATAGGCGATGAATTGGCTGTCTTGCCTTATTGCGGCGGCAGCGGTGGGGGGAGATTGGCGAATAGCGGTGCCAACTCGGCTTGTTCGCCGGCCTTACCCCAGGCTGCCATACCCTGCTTCCACACGAGCGAGTCGCGCGTCAGCGATTCATTGGCCACATGGCTTTGCAGCGTTGCCAGATCGAATGGCCCCGTCTGCTGGCCATTGACCGCCACGAAGTAAGGCGTCGCGCCGGGGATAGGAGGCGGTGCCGCCGGTGCGGGTGCCGGGGCCGGTGCGGCACCAATGCCGGGGCCGACCACGCCCGGCTGTTGCAGCACGCTGCCCATGCTCTGGCCCATCATGCCGCCCACGCCCATGCCGAGGATGGCGCCGGCCGTGCCTTGGTTTTGCGCGGCGTCGCGGATGGCTTGTGCGGACTGGTACTGGGCGAAGTTCTGCATATTGCCGATGGCACGCATGGCGCCCTGCTGGTCGATGGCGCGCTCGACTTCTTCCGGCAGGCCGATGTTCTGCACCTGCACTTCGCACAGCTCCAGACCCAGCTTCATGAAGTCCGGCGCGATGCGTTCGCAGATCTTTTCGCCGACCGTCACGACCTTACCCGACAGGTCGATGATGGGCACGCCGATTTCCGGCATGACTTCCTTGATGCGCATGCCCACCTTGCCGCGCAGGTTGGCTTCGATGTCTTCCGTGGTGAAGTCGGCCTGCGTGCCGACCAAGTCGACCAGGAAGGTCTTGGCATCCTTCACGCGGATGGAATAGATGCCGAAGGCGGTGACGCGCACTGCGCCGAATTCGGCGTCGCGCATGATTGCCGGGCCGGCAGTGCCCCACTTCATATCGGTGAACTTGCGCGTGTTAAAGAAATACACCTCGGCGCGGAAGGGGGAGTCGAAGCCGTATTTCCAGCCCTTCAGCGTGGAGAGGATGGGCATGTTCTGCGTGGTTAGCTCGTACATGCCGGGGCCGAACACGTCGGCCACCTGGTCCTTGCCCAACTGGCCCTCGTTCACCAGGATGGCCAGCTGGCCTTCGCGCACGGTGAGCTTGGCGCCATTCTTGATCTCGTTGTTATAGCGTTCGAAACGATGCGACAGGATATCGGGCCGGTCTTCCACCCATTCGACGATATCGACAAATTCGCCAGTAATCTTTCCCCACAAACCCATCTTGCTGCTCCTTTGACTATACGGCTATCGAATCTGAATCCTAGTTCATGGCCGGCACTTAAGCACGGGGCCAATAAAGTGACCAAGGTACATCAAATTTGTTCAACGCGGTGACGATGCCCGGCTTCTGCCAATACTCCCCGACGGAGGGTGGGCAGCGGAAGCTGTAGGATCTACCACCCAATTCGAAGGCCAGGGCGTAGGCATGCAGGTAGCAGCGGTCGGCCGCGCCGCCGCCATAGCGGCTGTCGCCCAGGATGGGGCTGCCCAGCGATTTGAGTGCCACGCGGATCTGGTGCGTGCGGCCGCTCAATGGCTTGGCGAGGAACAGCCTGCCCCCTTCGCCCGTACCGGCCGTGAAGAACTGCGTGACGGCCGGGTTGTTGCGTGTAGGCAGCAGCTTCCAGCTACCGTTGCGCGAAGCGGCCATATCGCCCACCACTGTGCCTTGCTTCTTCTTCGGGATGCGGTCAGAGATCGCCAGGTAGTACTTCTGCATGGCGTGGCTGGCGAAGCGCTCGCCCAGCGCGGCGGCGGCGTCCGCACCACGGGCCAGCAGCAGCAGGCCGGAGGTGCTCTGGTCGAGCCGGTGTACGAGATGCAGGTCGGGGAGGCCGGTCTGGCGGCGGACGACGTCCAGCACGCCCTCTTCGTCACCATCGCGGTGACAGGGCAGGCCGGGCGGTTTGTCGACGAGCAGGAAGTCCGCTTCGTTGGCAAGGATGCTGAGGATAGGCATGGTCATATGCCAGCCGAGGGCGGGGTGGGCCGGGCGACCCACCCTGCGTAGCGTATTACGCTGCCGGCTTGTCCGTTTCGCGGGCACGCAGGCGCGAGGCCAGGCCAGGCAGATTGCCCAGCGACAGCAGGTGGGCGTAGATCAGCGACATCACGCCGTTCTTCAGCCATTCCTGGGCCTGCTCGGCCGAGATTTCACGCAGCTTGTCCTCGTCGACCACCCACATACCGTCCATCGATACGGACTGGCCGCTGGGCAGTTCGGCGCTGGCCGACACGGAGCGCAGGAGGCCTGCTGCCGCCACCTGCTTCAGCCATTCGCGGTCGCGCTTGGCATCGTCGCGGATGCGGAACAAGGTTTGTGCCGTCGCCTTGATGTCAGCCGTGGGCTCTCCGTTTTCGAACAGGGGCAGGCCGTCTTCACTGGATAGGGTCTTTACGGCCTCTTCATCGATGCACACGATGGCTTCGCCGTTTTCCATCTCGCTGGTCAGGAAAGGGTAGCGGCGTAGGAAGATGGGTACATAGGTAGCGTCCCACATGCCATCGGCCTTCAGGTACAGATTCTCGCCCTCGCGCAGGCCGAGTGCCGCCATGGCGCCGTACTCGCCCGATTCGCCGATGGGCGTGAAGGCGATGACGTACTCGCGCGCGACTTCGCGGAATTCCGGGCCGACCACGGGGATTGCGTGCGCCTTTGCGGAGAATTCGAAGTTGCTGAGCGGCTTGAGTTTGACGTTGCCGTGGAAATCGGGATGCAGCGGCTTGATATCCTGGTACATGGAATGTCCTTCAATGGCGGCAACCGCCAGTATTTCAGTGGGAACGATATTCAGGTCGTCATCGGAGCCTGGCGCAGGCTGTGCGGTCGCCAGGCGAGCAACAGAACGGCAGCGATAATAACCGCACCGCCCACAGTCTGCGACACCGTCAGTCGTTCGTGCAGCAGAATTGCCGCAGCGCCGACCGAAACGACGGGCTCGAAGGTCGACAACATGGCCGCCTCCGAGGCGCCGACGCGGGCCAGGCCGGCGAAGAAGGCGACTGCGGCAATCACGCTACACAGTACGCCGATGGCCAGGATGGCGAGCCAGCCGATGGCCGCATGTGGCCAGACGGGCTGGTGCACGGCGGCCGACAGGACGAAGGTCGTTGCCCCGCCAGCCATTACGACGGCGGAACTGGCCAGGCTGCCTGCCTTGGGTGTGAGGTTCGTGCCCACGGCAATATAGATAGAATAGATAAGCGCTGCACCCAGGCCGATGGCAATGCCGATACCGGAGCCTCCAATGCTGCCGCCTACCGTCAGTACCAGTCCGCCCGACGCCAGGGTGAGTGCCACGACCTTGCGCACCGTGAGCGGCTCATTGAGCCAGATGGCGGCGATCAGCGTGACGATGACGGGGAAGGTATAGAGTAGTAGCGAAGTCAGCGACACGCTGATAAAGCGTAGCGCCGTGAAGTAGCAGAAGGACTGCCCCGCATAGCCGATGGCACCCATGGCGAACAGGCCTAGCGCCAGCCTGCCCGTGGGCCAACGCTCGCGCCGGTAGAACATGATGACGGCAAGGCAGGCGGCTGCGATCGTAAAGCGTAGCAGAAGCACGGCATGGGTATCGGCGCCGCTGGCGTAGGCCAGCCGGCTGAACAGCGGCATGATGCCGAAGCAGAAGGCGGAGAGCAGGACGAGTAGGGCGCCGGTGAGGCGAGGCGATCGCAACATGAATAGCGGAGGAAGCGTCTACGCGTGGCGTAATCCGATCCAAAAACCGAGGATGGCAAAGCACCACATGATGGCGCCGGGGACGATCCAAAGGTAGTTGGCCCAGGTAAGCGACGCATTGCTCTCACCGTTCGGCTGCCCGCAAGCGGTGTTGATGGCGCCCTGCACCGGGTAGAGCAGGGCGGTGATGATAAAGATGCAGGCCGTTCCCAGCGCGTTGGTCCACACCGTGTCGACCCTCGACAGCAGGTTCGCGGCAATATTGGTGATTACCAGTCCCGTTGCGAGCGTGCTGGCTTCCCAGCGGTAAGGAATCTGCTTTTGCTCCAGTGTTTGCTGGACTTTTTCATACAAGCGATGCGTGAAGAAGATGCAGAAGATACCGCGCATGACGGGCCAGCAGTCGATGTTGGCAAAGCGCTTGTGCATGCTCCAGTTCTTGTAGAACCAATACACCTGGTAAAGCCCGAGGGTAAAGATGTTCAGGATGGCCATCTTGCGCAGCCCGACGACATAGAACTCTTGCGCAGCCTCGCGCTGCGTTGTCATATCGACCACATCGAGCGTGCTCGACACCGACGCCTGGTAGAAATTCTCGTCCGCCATCTCAAATTAATCCTGTATCAAAAGTCATCAACATTGGCGGGGCGGCAAGTCGCCCCGCCTTGTACATCAACCCAACTTCGCCAACTGCGCCTTCAACTTCTCCAGTGTCTCGCCAAAGTCGGCCAGACGCTTGCGCTCCTGCTCCACCACGGCGGCGGGTGCCTTGTCGGCGAAGGCCGGGTTGGACAGCTTGGCATGGGCCTTGGTGACTTCGCCGTCGAGTCGCGCGATTTCCTTGGCCAGGCGTGCGCGCTCCGCATCGCGGTCGATTTCCACGTGCAGCATCAGGCGCGTGCCGCCGACGACCTGCACGGGGGCATCTTCCTCGGGCAGCGTGGCGACCACCTTCACTTCGCTCAGCTTGCCCAGCACGGCCAGGTAGGGGCCGAATTCGGCCAGTTCGGCTTCTGAGCCTTCCAGGTAGAGCGGTACACGCTGAGAGGGCGCGATGCTCATCTCACTGCGCAGGGCGCGCACGGCGTCGGTCAAGGCCTTGAAACCGGCCATGCGTGTGTTGGCGGCGGCGTCGACCTTTTCCATCTGCGGCAGCGGCCAGTTGGCCAGCGAGATCGACTCGGCCTTCTTGGCGTTCGCGAGCGGCGCCACCGTCTGCCACAGCTCTTCCGTGATAAAGGGGATGAGCGGGTGGGCGAGACGCAGGGCGACTTCCAGTACGCGCACCAGCGTGCGGCGCGTGGCGCGCTGCTGGGCCTCGGAGCCGTTCTGCAGCTGCACCTTG
>JAFAKZ010000062.1 GCA_019234745.1 Burkholderiales bacterium | reverse complement strand
CCGGGCGCCTGGTCGGGCAGCACCACGGTGGCCTCGCCCGACTTGAGCGCCTTCATCACGATGCGCACGCCCGACGGCGTGGCCGGCGCCGTGCGACCGTTATCGCGCACGCGGCCGGCCTGCATCAAGGGCTCAAGCCACTTGAGCTTGGGCGGGCGGTACATGGCGGTGAGCGGGTAGGGTAGGCGGCTGCTTACATAGCGCCCAGCCACATCGAAGCCACCCAGGTGGGGGGTAACGAACAGGATAGGGCGCTTCGCATCAATGGCGGTTTGTGCATATTCCCAACCCTCGCAGGCGCGCACTAGCTGCACCACGCCTTGTGCCGGGCGGCCCCAGGCGATAAGCAGCTCTAATGCACCCTTGCCATGTTGGGCGATGCTTTTATGCAATAGTTGGTTATAATGACGCGCATCGCGCGCCAAGTTAGCTTGCTGCAGATTGCCTGCCAAGCGCTCGCGAAATCGACGATCAACGCACCAAACCAGCCAGCCAAGCGCCGCGCCGATCATGTGCAAGACGACGAGCGGACAGCGCGCCAGGAATTTCAGTAGTAAAGTCAGCATCCCAACCCAGATCCCTTCAACCCGACTATTTTAGCGGGTTTATTCACCCCCGCCGCCGGAAAGCGGCTTGCGACAAGAGGAAATATCCATGCGCGAATTCCTGTTTACATCAGAATCCGTATCCGAAGGCCACCCCGACAAAGTCGCGGACCAAATCTCCGATGCCATCCTCGACGCCATCCTGGCGCAGGACAAGCACGCACGCGTGGCGGCCGAAACGCTCGTGAACACGGGTCTGTGTGTGCTGGCGGGTGAAATCACCACGCATGCCAACGTCGACTACATCCAGGTCGCGCGCGATACCATCCGCAAGATCGGCTACGACAGTTCCGAATTGGGCTTCGACTACAAGGGCTGCGCCGTGCTGGTGGCCTACGACAAGCAGTCGCCCGACATCGCCCAGGGCGTGAACGAAGGCCAGGGCATGGACCTGGACCAGGGCGCCGGCGACCAGGGCCTGATGTTCGGCTACGCCTGTGACGAAACGCCGACGCTGATGCCGGCCGCCATCTACCTGTCGCACCGCCTGGTGCAGCGCCAGAGCGAACTGCGCAAGGATGGCCGCCTGCCCTGGCTGCGACCCGATGCCAAGTCGCAGGTCACGCTGCGCTACGACGCCGACACGGGCCGCCCCATCGCCATCGACACGGTCGTGCTGTCCACCCAGCATCACCCGGACATCGCCTACGAAACGCTCAAGGAAGCGGTGATCGAAGACATCGTGAAGCCCGTGCTGCCGCCGGAGCTGATGAAGGACGGCGTCAAGTTCTTCATCAACCCGACCGGTCGCTTCGTCATCGGCGGCCCGCAGGGTGATTCCGGCCTCACGGGCCGCAAGATCATCGTCGACACCTACGGCGGCGCCTGCCCGCACGGCGGTGGCGCGTTCTCCGGCAAGGATCCGTCCAAGGTGGACCGTTCCGCTGCCTATATGGGCCGCTACATCGCCAAGAACGTGGTGGCTGCCGGCCTCGCCCGCCAGTGCCAGGTGCAGGTGGCCTACGCCATCGGTATCGCCAAGCCCGTGTCGATCATGGTCGACACCTGGGATACGGGCAAGATCAGCAACGAGCGCATCGTCGAGCTGATCCAGCGCCACTTCGACCTGCGTCCGAAGGGCATCGTGCAGACGCTGGACCTGCTGCGCCCGATCTACGCCAAGACGGCCGCCTACGGCCACTTCGGCCGCGAAGAGCCGGAATTCAGCTGGGAAGCCACTGACAAGGCCGAAGCACTGCGCGCCGACGCTGGCGTGTAAGTAAACGTTGTAGCGTGCAATAGGGCCAGGCGGCAAATCGCGCTTGGCCCACTTGCTTTCTTAAGGCTTCGCAAAGGTTGCGGCGCGAAGCTTGTCGTATTCTTGCGGTGCGGTCCGCGTATATATTTAGCAATTTGACAAAAATTGCGCATACTACGCGGCGGCGTCATGTTCGCATCACACTAACCAGCGGTATCAATATTTGGAGAGGAATATTCGTATGAACCTTGCAAAGCTCTTGATCGTCGGAAGCATTCTGCTTGCTGGTTGTGCAACGCAGCAGAACAATTCGGGGCAACTGGCCAGCGAAGAGGATCAGGACGACGCGCCGACGGGCTCGATGTTCAAGCATCACCAGAATGGCGATGTGCGCAGTGTTGACCCTGCCACGATCTCGCAAACCAATCGCCGATAATCGGGCTTCGTTTTCGCTGTCCGCAAGTAGTAGAATCACCAGCCGGGTCGTTCATCGACCTGGTTAAACCGAGGAGCGCTGCGAGACCTTGCCTCGTTCAAGGTACCCAGGCTCGGTTGCAAAACGGCGCTCACTTAACCCGCAGCCGGGTTGGGTGAGCATGCCCACACCCGGCCACAGACGATGGAGTACACTGTGGCTGACTCGAACTTCAAAGACTACGTTATTGCCGACCTGGGCCTCGCCGATTGGGGCCGCAAGGAAATCCGCATTGCCGAGACGGAAATGCCTGGCCTGATGGCCATCCGCGAGGAATTCGCGGCCGTGCAACCGCTGAAGGGTGCGCGCATTACCGGGTCGCTCCACATGACCATCCAGACTGCCGTGCTGATCGAGACGCTGCAAGCGCTCGGCGCACAGGTCCGCTGGGCTTCGTGCAATATCTTCTCCACGCAAGACCACGCCGCCGCCGCCATCGCTGCAGCCGGCACGCCCGTGTTCGCCGTCAAGGGCGAAACGCTGGCCGAGTACTGGGACTACACCCACCGCATCTTCGACTGGACCGACGGCAGTTACTCCAACATGATCCTGGACGACGGCGGCGATGCCACCCTGCTGCTGCATCTGGGCGCCCGCGCCGAGACGGACGAAACGCTGCTGTCCAACCCAGGCAGCGAAGAAGAGCGCGTGCTGTTCGCAGCCATCCGCGCCACGCTTACGCGCGACCCGAAGTGGTATTCCACGCGCCTGGCCCACATCAAGGGCGTGACGGAAGAGACGACCACCGGCGTGCATCGCCTGTATCAGATGCACCAGCGCGGCGAACTCAAGTTCCCTGCCATCAACGTGAACGATTCCGTCACCAAGTCCAAGTTCGACAATCTGTACGGCTGCCGCGAATCGCTGGTGGATGGCATCAAGCGCGCCACCGACGTGATGGTGGCCGGCAAGATCGCCGTCGTGGCCGGCTACGGCGACGTGGGCAAGGGCTCGGCCCAGGCCCTGCGCGCGCTGTCGGCCCAGGTGTGGGTTACGGAAATCGACCCGATCTGCGCCCTGCAGGCCGCCATGGAAGGCTATCGCGTGGTGACGATGGACTACGCCGCCGACAAGGCCGATATCTTCGTGACGGCCACGGGCAACTACCACGTGATCACGCACGACCATATGGCCAAGATGAAGGACCAGGCCATCGTCTGCAATATCGGCCACTTCGACAATGAAATCGAAGTCGCCGCGATCGAGAAGTACCAGTGGGAAGAGATCAAGCCGCAGGTCGACCATGTGATCTTCCCCGATGGCAAGCGCATCATTCTGCTCGCCAAGGGCCGCCTGGTGAACCTCGGCTGCGGCACGGGCCACCCCAGCTACGTGATGTCGTCGTCGTTTGCCAACCAGACGATCGCCCAGATCGAGCTGTATACGCAGACGGGCAAATACCCGGTG
>JAFAKZ010000274.1 GCA_019234745.1 Burkholderiales bacterium | reverse complement strand
CGGGACGCTTGCGCACTGCCTCCAGGCCTTTCAACACCTTGATACTGTCTGCACCGTAATCCTGATCGCTCATCTTCCTACCCGCAGGCGGTTGTCCGCCAAAAAATATCCAGGCCAGCCTGCTGGCTGGCCTTCGGCTTGCGCCTTATTTTGTATCGCTACGTTAAATCCGCATCGGCATGACGACGTATTTGAAGTTCGCGTCGTCCGGCACGGTCACCAGCGTACTGCTCGTGGCGTGGTCGCCAAAGGCGAATACCAGCGTCTCGGCGTCCAGATTGGTCAGCACGTCGAGCAGGTAGTTGATGTTGTAGCCGATGTCGAGCGGGTCGCCCTGGTAGGCGATCTCCAGCTCTTCCTGGGCTTCTTCCTGCTCGCTGTTGTTGCAGATGATCTTGAGCATGCCGTCCGACAGTACCAGCCGTACGCCACGGAACTTCTCGTTCGACAGGATGGCGGCGCGCTGGAGCGCCGAGAGCAGCTGCTGGCGATCGAGCGGCACCAGCTTTTCGTTGCCGATCGGCACCACGCGGTTGTAGTCGGGGAACTTGCCGTCCACCACCTTGGAGTGGATCACGATCTGGCCGAAGCTGAACTTCACCTGGTTCTGCGCGATTTCGATGGTCACGTCGTCATCGATATCGGCCAGCAGCTTGTACAGCTCCAGCACCGTCTTGCGCGGCAGGATGACTTCCGTGTTTTCCACGGGCTTATCCAGCTGCGTGGCGACATAAGCCAGGCGATGGCCGTCGGTGGAGATCAGCTTCAGTTCTTCGCCACCGGCGACCATGAAGAGGCCGTTGAGGTAGTAGCGGATGTCCTGGTGCGCCATGGCGTATTGCACCTGGCTCAGCAGATTCTTCAGCTTGCTCTGCGACAGCGTGACGACGCTACGGACGTTGGTGTCGATACTGAGCTTGGGGAAGTCCTGTGCCGGCAGCGTCTGCAGGTTGAAGCGGCTCTTGCCTGCCTTCACCGTGATACGGCTGTCGTCCTGGTCGAGCGACACGTTGGCGCCATCGGGAATGGCACGCAGGATGTCCTGGAACTTCTTGGCCGATACCGTCAGGTTGAAATCGCCACCGTCGCTATGCGGATACACGGTGGTGATCTGGATTTCCAGGTCGGTAGCCAGGAAGGTGAGTTGGCCGTCGTGCTTCTGGATGAGCACGTTGGAGAGGATGGGCAACGTGTGCCGACGTTCGACGATACCGGTGACGGTCGTCAGCGGCTTCAGCAGGGAATCGCGTTCTGCTTGTATCAGCAACATAATTTAGTGTTCCTGAATAGTAATTTGATAAAGGGACCACTTTTCTGTGGATATCCCGTTTTCGTGTTTTGCTTCAGCTACTTGCTGCATTTTTTCCATGTGGACAGGTTTCCGTCGCCCTGTGTATCGTTTGTGTAGGAATTTTGGCTTCCTCGGCAAATCGGGCTTATCCACATTCTGTACGGCTTTGTTCAGGCACATTCTTGGGCTGTTTCAGCCTTGGCTTCCTTTGCTTATCTCCAGTGTCGAGCTCAAGCGAGGCCCCCTCGCGGCGGCGAGGGCGGGGGGAGTGGAATCAATCAGGGGACGTGCGGAGACGTTGCCCTGCAGGTTCGCGCCCGGCTTTGCCGGGTGTTGAGCTACTGTTTGATACCCCATCCCTAGTTCCTCAAGATCTGAGCCAGCACGTTGTAGTCGTGGTTCAGATTCGTATCCCCTTGCCGCAGCGTCGCAATCGTCTTGCAGGCATGCAGCACCGTCGTATGGTCGCGCCCGCCGAAGGCCTCGCCTATGGCCGGCAGGCTCATCTGCGTCAGGTCCTTAGCCAGCGCCATCGCTACCTGGCGTGGGCGGGCGATGTCGCGCGTGCGCTTCTTCGAATGCATGTCCGACACCTTGATCTTGTAGAAGTCGGCCACGGTCTTCTGGATGTTCTCCACGCTGATCAGCTTGTTGCCGGCGGCGAGAATGTCCTTCAGCGCCTCCTTGGTCAACTCCAGCGTGATCTGCTGCCCGGTGAAGCGCGAATAGGCCAGCACGCGCTTCAAGGCGCCTTCCAGCTCGCGTACATTGGAGCGGATATGCTTGGCGACGAAGAAGGATACGCTGGCGTCGAGCTTGAAGCCTTCGCTTTCCGCCTTCTTGTGCAGAATCGCCACACGCATTTCCAATTCGGGCGGCTCGATGGCGACCGTCAGGCCCCAGCCGAAGCGCGAGATCAGGCGGTCTTCGATGCCCTCGATCTCCTTCGGGTAGCGGTCGGACGTGATGATGACCTGGCGATGCCCTTCGATCAGCGCATTGAAGGCGTAGAAGAACTCTTCCTGCGTACGGTTCTTGCCGGAGAAGAACTGGATATCGTCGATCAGCAACAGGTCGAGCGAGTGGTAGTAGTGCTTGAACTCGTCGAAGGCCTTGTGCTGGTAGGCGCGCACCACGTCGGCCACATAGCGTTCCGCATGGATATAGCGGATCTTCGCGTCCGGGTTGTGCTGGTGCATATAGTTGCCGATGGCCTGGATCAAGTGCGTCTTCCCGAGGCCCACGCCGCCGTACACGAACAGCGGGTTGTAGGCGGTGCCGGGGTTCTCGGCGATCTGGATGGCGGCGGCGCGCGCCAGCTGGTTGGCCTTACCGGTGACCAGCGTGTCGAAGGTGAAATTCGGGTTGAGCCGCGTCGTCTCGTTCGACGGTGCGATGGGCTTGGGTGCAGCGGGCTTGTTCAGCGCCGGGCGCGCACCGCTGATGGCGGGTGCGGCGGCTGCACCGTTGCCGGGCTTGGCGGCAGGGCGCGCGGGCTGCGTGGCACCTACGCGCAATTCAATCGGCATGGCGCTGCCGAAGTACTCGGAAGCGTATTTTTCGATGCGTGCGAGGAAGCGATCCTTGACGAACTGCAGGGAGAACTGGTTCGGCGCGTACAGCGACACGCTCTCGTTTTCCACCGCACAAGCCAGGGGCTTGATCCAGGTGTTGAACTGTTGCGCAGACAATTCCTCTGCGAACCGAGCCAGGCAGCTCGGCCAAAATTGTTCTACAGGTGACATCATTCTCTGGAGTCGTCTGGCACGATTTGCATGTTTGCAATGGGCATACAGCGCACCCTGGCCAAACCAAGGACAGGACACGTGCCATCTTTGCGGGATACGGTCAAACGACGCACAGGCGGGGTCTCCCGCTGGCTGCGCCCTGGCACGGCATCCGGTTTATCGAGGGCTAATTCTAGTCGCTTTCCACGGGCTTATCCACAGGCTCGGCAAAAAAACGGCGTTGACAAATCAAAGACTTTGCTGTCAAATTGCGCGTTTCCTCATTTCAAGAGCTCAGGGGCATCGCCATGAAGCGCACCTACCAACCTTCCGTTATCCGCCGTAAGCGTACGCACGGCTTCCTGGTCCGCAGCCGTACCCGTGGTGGTCGTGCCGTGCTGGCCGCACGCCGCGCCAAGGGTCGTCACAGCCTGTCGGTCTGATCGTCCGCTTGCAGTATCGCTTCACCAGGCGGCAACGCCTGTTAAAGACGGATGAATTTTCATCCGTTTTTAGTTTGCGCCGTACGCAGTCGAATGCCTTCTTCCAGATATGGTCGCGGCCCAATGATTTGGGTCATGCCCGCTTGGGCGTCGTCGCAGCCAAGAAGATCGACAAACGCGCGGTGGGGCGCAATCGCGTCAAGCGGCTGGTGCGCGAAGCATTCCGCCACCACGCCGCACGGCTCAGCGGAGTAGACCTGATCGTGCGTGCCAAGCAACCGCTCAAGCGCTCCAACTGTGCGGACGCACGCGCCGCGCTGGAACGCCTGTTGGTCCGCTTCGTCTGAGTTCCGCACCATGGGCCGGCTGTTCATCCTGCTGATCCAGCTGTACCGCTACACGATCAGCCCCGTCCTCGGCCCGAACTGCCGCTACACGCCTTCCTGTTCCGAGTACGCCGTCGAAGCAGTGCGCCGGCATGGCCCCTGGCGCGGCGGTTGGCTTACAATCCGGCGGCTTTCGCGCTGCCACCCTTGGGGTGGTTGCGGGCACGACCCGGTACCGTGAGCGTCGATATGAATGGCGCAACATTGGGCTTGTACAAATACGCCCACGCCGCCATCTGGACCCCTACTCAATAGAATCGAGACTTTCCTGTCATGGAAACCAAACGATTTATCCTGTTTATCGCCTTGTCCTTCTCCATCCTGTTCGCATGGCAGAAGTGGTTCGCCCCCAAGGTGCCTCAGCAGCCCGCCGCTATCGAAGCGCAGTCGGGCAATGCTACCCCGGCCGCTACGCCTAATGCAGCTGCAGCACCGGCCGACACCGGTACCCTGGGCGCAGGCAACCGTATCAAGGTCAAGACCGACATGGTCGTGGCCGAGATCGACACCATGGGCGCCGACCTGCGCAAGCTCTCGCTCCTGAAGGCAGGCGAATTCGACGATCCCAAGCAGCCGCTCGTGCTGCTGCAGGATGGCCCTGATCATATCTATGTCGCGCACACGGGCCTGATCCACGGCAATGTGCCCAATCTGCCCACGCACAACACCCTCTTCACGGCCACGCAGACGGGCGACGTGGTGCTGGCCGACGGCCAGGACAGTGTCAGTGTGCGCCTGGAAGCGCCCGCCGTTGGCGGCGTGAAGGTGGCGAAGATCTACACCTTCAAGCGCGGCAGCTACCTGATTGACGTGAAGTACGAGATCACCAACGGCAGCGCGGCGCCCTTGACCACGCAGGCCTATTACAGTCTGTACCGCGACGGCAAGCCGCCCAAGGGCCCGAGCTCGCGCTTTGCCGGCTCCGCCTTTACGGGCCCGGCCGTGTACACGGATGAGGCCAAGTTCCACGAAGTGGAATTCAAGGCGCTCGACAAGGGTGACGACAGCAAGATCGACTACCCCAAGGATGGCCACGACGGCTGGGTAGCCATGCTGCAGCACTATTTCGCCAGCGCCTGGCTGCTGTCGCCCAACGGCGGCACCAATGTTTGCGCCAAGACGGCCTGCCAGTTCGAAGTGCAGGCCACGGGCAACGGCTACTACAAGGCCGGCGCCATCGTGACGATTCCGACCGTGGCGCCCGGTGCGACGCAGACAATTTCCGTGCCGCTCTACGCCGGCCCGGAAACGACCCGTACCCTGCAGGCCGCCGCCAGCGGCCTCGATCGCGTGCGCGACTACGGCAAGCTCACCATCATCGCCGAGCCCATGTTCTGGGCGCTCGACAAGTGTTTTGACCTAGTGCACAACTGGGGCTGGGCCATCATGCTGGTCACGCTCTTGATCAAGATCGCCTTTTATCCCTTGGCCGCTGCGAGCTACCGCTCCATGGCCAAGATGAAGAAGCTGGCCCCGCGCATGCAGCGCCTGAAGGAGCAGCACGGCGAGGACCGCGTGAAGTTCCAGCAGGCCACCATGGAGCTGTACAAGACGGAGAAGGTGAACCCGCTGGGCGGCTGTCTACCGCTGCTCTTGCAGATTCCGTTCTTCTTCGCCTTCTATACGGTGCTGCGCAATACGGCGGAAATGCGCCAGGCGCCGTGGATCTTCTGGATCCACGATCTGTCGGTCGCCGACCCCTACTACGTGCTGCCACTCCTGATGGCCGCCACCATGTACCTGCAGACCTTCCTGAACCCGTCCACGGGCGACCCGATGCAGGACCGCATGCAGAAGATCATGCCGCTGATGTTCTCCTTCATGTTCTTCGCCCTGCCGGCCGGCCTCGTGCTGTACCAGGTGACGCAGAGCGTGCTGTCGATGGCCCAGCAATGGTTCATCACGCGCCAGATCGGCAAGGCAGATCCGGTGCCGGCAAAGGCGTAACTAGCTTGTATGAAAAAGGCCCGGTTTCAACCGGGCCTTTTGTTTTTCAAGCCATCAAGATCGTCGACATCTTTCCTACACGGCAATGACAAGATCGGTGTACTTCAAGAGCTGACTATCCGACGTCATCAATCGCAACGGCTCCGACATTGCCTGAGCGACCAGAATTCGATCAAACGGGTCGCGGTGGATATCCGGTAGCTTGCGAACCAAGGCGGCATGCAAGGCGCGTACCGGCAATTCCAGGTATCCGCTGGCGTCGATCTCCGAAACGAGAAGATCAATGTCAGCCTCAAGCTTTCCGAGACCTATCTTGATCGAAGCTTCCCAGATACTCGCGCTACTTACGTAGACTTCCTCTGCTTCCACAATAAGTTTGCGGGCTGCCTTGGTCAGCCTGGGGTCATCCATAAGCGACCAGAGATAGATGTGCGTATCGAGAAGTAGACGCATCACCGCCCCTCGAAGGCCGCCATCACGTCTTCAGGGAGTGGTGCGTCGAAGTCGTCGGCAATATGAACCTGGCCTCTAAGCCCGCCAAAACGGCGCGCAGCCTTCTCCCGCTCCATCGGAACCAGCCGCGCGGTTGGTTTGCCGGCCTTCGCGATGATGATCTCCTCGCCACGGGCCGCGGCGTCGACCAAGCGCGAAAACTGTGTTTTCGCTTCATGGATATTGACGGTATGCATATGTGCTCCTAGTGGACTAAGTCCATGTTAGTCCACACTGCTTGACACCGCAAGGCCCTTCAGGCCCGCTGCTTATTTGTCGATCGACGCTTCCAACAATCCGCAGTGCCCGGCGCCGGGAAGCATCTGCCGCAATGTCACCCAAGGCTACTGTCGGTTAATATCTACACGATGGACAGCGGGGTAAGCATCGGATGGTCGTCTTCATTCCTGCCGACACTCACGTGGAACGGCTCGATAGAGATCAGCGACGTTTCACGTGGAACCTCCGCCGAATTGCGCACCCTGGCCCGCACGGGCACAGTGAATCCTTCCCCCGAAACAACACCATGAGCCAGCCCACACCCAGCTCCCGCGACACCATCGCCGCCATCGCCACCGCGCCAGGCCGTGGCGGGGTAGGCGTTGTGCGCGTATCAGGGGTCGCGCTGGCGACGTTCGCCGAGCAGATCACGGGCAAGGCGCTCAAGCCGCGCCATGCGCACTACGCGGAATTCCGTGGCGCGGACGGCCAAGTGCTGGACCAGGGCATTGCGCTCTACTTCCCTGGCCCGAATTCATTCACGGGCGAGGACGTGCTGGAGCTGCAGGGTCATGGTGGCCCCGTGGTCATGCAGATGTTGCTGCGCCGCTGCACGGAGCTGGGTGCGCGCCTGGCCGAGCCGGGCGAGTTCACGCGCCGCGCCTTCCTCAACGACAAGCTGGACCTCGCGCAGGCGGAAAGCGTGGCCGACCTGATCGACGCGGGCTCGGAAGCAGCGGCGCGCTCGGCCCTACGCTCGCTGTCCGGCGCCTTCTCGCACGAGATCCATGCGCTGGTCGACGGCCTGATCAACCTGCGCATGCTGGTGGAAGCGACGCTGGACTTCCCCGAGGAAGAAATCGACTTCCTGGAAGCGGCCGATGCGCGCGGCAAGCTGGCTGGCCTGCGTGGGCAGCTGGGTCGCGTGCTGGATAGCGCAAGCCAGGGCAGCCTGCTGCGCGAGGGCATGCACGTGGTGCTGGTGGGCCAGCCCAATGTGGGCAAATCCAGCCTCCTCAACGCCCTGGCCGGC
>JAFAKZ010000145.1 GCA_019234745.1 Burkholderiales bacterium | reverse complement strand
TGTCGTTGCGGTCGTCGGCCTCGCAGCTGCTGCCTTGCTCGCACACGCCGAGGTCAAGCCAGGCGTCGATTTCGACTATATGGCCCAGCCGCAGCCGACGGAAACACCGGGCAAGATCGAGGTGATCGAATTCTTCTGGTTCGGCTGCCCGCACTGCTTCAAGGCCGAGCCGGCAGTGGAAGCCTGGGCCAAGACCCTGCCCAAGGACGTGGTGTTCCGCCGCGAGCACATCCTGTGGGAAGGCCGCTCCGACCTGGAAGGCCACGCCAAGCTGTTCAATACGCTGCGCACCATGGGCCTGATCGACCGCATGGCCCAGCGCGTGTTCGACGCCATCCAGGTGCAGCATATCGAGTTGCGTGACGAGAAGACGCTGTTCGACTGGATCGAGCACGAAGGCATCAACCGCGCCCAATTCGAAGGCATCTACAAGTCCTTCGGCATGCAGGCGCAGATGTCTCGCTCGGCACAGCTGACCACCAAGTACCAGATCGACGGCGTGCCGATGTTCATCGTCAATGGCAAGTACCGCACCTCGCCGGGCAAGGTCGACTCCAATCCGAAGGCGCCGCTGGGTGAGGTACGCGCGTCCGCCCGTGCACTGGAAGTCATCAACGAACTCGTTGCCAAGGAACGCGCCAGCATGGGTGGCACTACCACAACCGCCCCAAGCAAGGCCAAGCACTAGAACTGGCTTGCTGAAAACAAGAAGGGCGCCTGTGGTGGCGCCCTTTGCCATTGGGCCGGCAGTTTCACACCCAGGCACCCAGCGTGAAATAGAAGCACGCCCCCTTGCCTACCGCGCCTTCCGACCAGATGCGCCCACCGTGGCGATGGACGACACGCGCCACCGTGGCGAGGCCCACACCGCTACCCTCGAACTCGTCTGCCCCGTGCAGGCGCTGGAAGGCGCCGAACAGGCGGTCGGCGTTCACCGGGTCGTAACCAGCGCCGTTGTCGCGCACGAAGAACACCGTTTCGCCCTCCTCGCGCTGCGCACCAACGGTAATTTCCGCCACCGGCACCTTGCTAGAATACTTCCAGGCGTTGCCAATCAAGTTCTGCAACACGACAAAGCATAGGTCGCGATCCGCCTCCGCAACGAGGCCCGGCTCGATCGTAACCTCGACCTGGCGTTCCGGATTTGCCGCACGCAGCTCCTCCACCACGTTGCGCGCCTGCGCACTGAGGTCGACCTGGCTGCGCACAAGGCGCTGCTGGTTGATATGCGAAAGCGCGAGCAGCGCGTCGATCAGGGTGTTCATGCGTGCGCTCGCGGCCGTGATGCGCTGCAGATAGCCCACACCGTCGGGCGGTAGGCTGTCCGCGTAGTCCTCCTGCAAGATCTGCGCGAAGCCGTTGATAGCGCGCAAGGGTGAGCGCAAGTCGTGCGATACCGAGTACGAGAACGTCTCCAGCTCCTTGTTCGCCGCCTGCAGCGAGGCGGTGCGCTCGGCCAGCTTGTCGCGCATGATGGACATCACGTAGAGCAGGCTGGACTTGTCCTGCTTGTCGATCTGGATATCGGGCGCCAGGTCGCCATCGGCGATTCGGCGCGCGATCTGCGCCGCATAGTCCGGCTCGCCGCCCAACTGGCGCAAGAGCGAGCGACTGATGCGCCAGGTAACGCCAATGCTCAGCAACACGGCTGCAGCCGATACCAGCAGCATCAGTCGGCGCGCCGCCTGGTGCGTGCCCGCCACCTTGGCGCTGGCACGGTCCATCAGCTCGCCTTGCGACAAGCGCAGTTTGTCCAGCAGGTTGAAATAATCGTCCTGGTAAGCGTTGAGATCCACCAGCAGCAGGTTCTTCGCCTCGCCGATCTTGCCGGCGCGCGCCAGGTGGATGAATTCTTCCTCGTTGACGATATAGGCGGAATTGACGATGCGGATCTGGGTCAGCAACTCGCGGCCCTTGTCGTCCTTGATGCTGGCCTCCAGCTGCTCCAGCGCCAGCGTCATCTGGTCGCGCGCCATATCGATGTCGGCTAGCTCTGCGTCTAACTGCTGGCGGTCCGACATGATCAAGGTATTGCGCATGGCGCGCGCGATCAGGCTCAGGTCGTTGGTCACGCGCGTCACCAGCACCGTCTTCGGGTACTTGTCCTTGAGCGCGTCGTCCGAGGTTTCGTTCAGCACGGCGAGCTTGTCGATGCCGACCACCGTCACGGCGATCATCAGGGTAACGACGATGCCGTAGCCTATGGCCAGGCGCTGGCCGAGTCTGAGCTTGCTAAGACGGGGTGTCATAGGCAAACGGGCACCGCCCTTCACTTCGACTTAAGGCTGTCGACCGTCACCAAGGCTGCGTCGAGCTGGATTTCCTTGGGGAGGGCCTCGCCGTGCACCGCCTTCACGGCCGCCATGACGCCCTCATAGCCCTGCTTGTCCGCCTGCTGGTCCACCGTGACGGCGATGTCGCCCGCCTTGATCGCGCGTCGGGCATCCTCCAGGTCATCGAAGCTGGCGATGCGCACGTCGTGGCGCTTCGCTTCCTTCAGATAGCGGATCAGACCCAAGGCCATCATGTCGTTAGCGCAGAACACCAGGTCGATATTGGGATGGGCGGCGAACATGGGTTTGGCAACAGCATAGGCCTCATCCACATTCCAGTTCGCCGTCTCGGTGGCGACCAGCTTGACCTGCGCATTCTCGGCAAAGGCCCGCTGCGCGCCACGCAGCCGGTCGTTGGCGTTGGCCGCATGGCGTATGCCTTCGAAGATGGCCGCCTCGGACGGCTTGGTGACGCGGTCGGCGATATACTTGGCCGACCGGTAGGCGGCCCGCTCGTTGTCGATGCTGATGAAGGGTGGCGGCGTCAGCCCGCGCTCCTTCATGGCCGCCGCGTCCAGCCGGTTGTCGATATTGATGATCTTGATGCCGGCGTCCTGCGCCTTCTTGAGCGCGGGTACCAGGCGGTGCGAATCGACCGGAGCGATCACAATGGCCTGTGTCCCATCGTGCACCACGCCCTCCACCACGTTGATCTGTTCCTCGATCGCCGTCTCCTCGCTGGTGGATCTCACCGTGAGGTCGGCACCCGTTTCCTTCTGCGCCTGGCGCGCCCCTTTTTCCATGCTGGCGAAGAAGGGATTGCCCTGCGCCTTCATGATCAGCGCAACGCGCACGGGGCCGTCGGCTGCAGGCTTTGCCGTCGCCTTTGGGGCCGCACTCTCCTGCGTGCCGCGATCGCCGCAGGCGGCAAGCAGCAGGAGCCCGGCCAAAGCCAAGAACTCTTGAGTCCTCATCCTCGCTCTCCTCGGCCTATCGGCGCCTTAGTTGGCACCAATGCCGAATACCGTCTTGTTGGCGATAGGCATGAGCTGGGCAATGTTCTTTTCCGTCGCAACCAGGATGGGCACGAGTATCTGCTTGCCCGGCACCTTGCCGTGCAAACTCGATACCAGCGCATCAGCCGCCGTCTGCCCCATCAGGTAGGGCTGCTGCATGCCGATGGCGATCAATTCGCCATTGCGCAGCAGCTTTTCCGCTTCTGGCATCGCATCGAAATTGACGATCATTACCTGCTTGGTCTTCTTCGCCTCTTTGATGGCGCGCATGGCGCCTTCCACGGGCTGGTCCGTTTCGATGAACAGGGCATGCAGGTTGGGTGTGGCCGCCAGCATGTCCTTCACATAGCGGTAGGTTTCGTCGGCCGAGTAATCCTGCATCTGCTTGAGTGCCACCTCGTTGGCGATGCCGCCGTCCTTCATGGCGTCACGGAAGCCATTGGTACGGTCCTGCCCGTTCTTGCGCGCCAACTCGATGGTGATCAGGGCAAAAGGGCCCGCTGTCCAGTTCTTCTCTTTCAAGACAGAAGCCAGCGCAGCGCCGATGTCATAGGCGCCACGATAGTTGTCGGACTTCACATAGGTCACGTAGTCGCCACCATTCGTGCCGATATCGGCAATCACCACGGGCACCTTGGCCTTCATGGCCACGTCCAGCACTTCCTGTGCCGACTTGCTGGTGGTGGGCGAGATGACGATGCCCGCCACGCCACGTGCGATGGCATCGCGCGCATTTTTCATCTGCGTGTCGCCGCTTAGCTTGCTGTCCATCTCGCTGAACGTGTAACCGTTCTTCTCCACTATGGACTTCACGCCCTTGCCCAGGGTGTCCCAGAATGGCAGGTCGGCCTTGGCTGTCAGGTAGACGATTTCCTTGCCGGCTGCCAGCGCAGGCAGGGTCACCAGCAGGCTGGCAACGGCAAACAGACCGAGCAGTGAGCGACGCGGGTGTGAGGGAAACGGCAACACGATGGCATCTCCTGGAGTCCGCGACGGGGCGATAGGCTGCCGCCGGCCCGGGCGCCGCGATGCGCCAGTGCCTGTGTCCGCCGCATGGTTGATGGTTGTGCCGCAGAAGTGGCGAGGCCGCGGCCCCGATACCTTTGCAACCCATGCTTCAATATATTTTTTTCAGCTTAGTCGACTATTGTTCGACTTGCCGGCCAGCGCACCAGACCCATCAAACGCGGCACGGCCGCGACAGGGTGGTCGCCTTTATCTCGAAAATTCGCGCGGAAGCATTGACAGGGTAAGAAGCCACGATATAATGCACGGCTTTCCCGGGTCGTTAGCTCAGTCGGTAGAGCAGCGGACTTTTAATCCGTTGGTCGCAGGTTCGAGTCCCGCACGACCCACCAGGAAACCCTCCCAGGGACATCGGGGCGTTAGCTCAGTTGGTAGAGCAGCGGACTCTTAATCCGTAGGTCCACAGTTCGAATCTGTGACGCCCCACCAAGAATTTCAAGAGGTTACAAGCGATCTGCTTGTAACCTCTTTTCGTTTTAGCCTGTCATGTAGGCACTATGTAGGCAGATTGGGTCAATTTCCCTCAACGCTTAAGCCCCAATCCTGCCACCACCCCCTTCAGCAGCGCCTTCTCCATCGCCTCTCGCTCCTCCACGATCAGCGGCCCAAACACCGGCCGCGCCGGCACCCGACCATTCCCGAACTCATGCGTCGCCATATTCGGATCGGTCGCCCCAACCGTCGCACCCATGCCGTCCCCGTCCACGCTGTAGCCAATCGAATCCCGCGTCCCCCCGCTACGCAGCAGTGGCGAACCTGTCGGATATCCCAGCCGTGCCTTCTCGCGCTCCGTACTCTCGGCCAACGCCGGCCACGCCTCAAATGGCCCCGTCGCCGACTGGTAGTGCCCGATCTTGTCGCGCGCCCGCTCCTTCAAATGCGCCGCCACCTCCTCCACGATGCCCCGCGTCGCTGATTGCCGCAGCACCAGCCCCGCAATGGCCTGCCCGACATTCAAGGTATCACCCATGCGCATACTCCCAAGACACAATCGAAATCCGCCCCGGCGCATACTCAAGCGTTGCGTGTTCCACCCGCTCCGCCAGCACGTCTACCGCCTCACCCGGCAACCGGTCGATACGCCAACCGTCGCCCGATGCCCCCACGATATCCCCCGCCCCCAGCTCCACCACGAAGATGCAGCTCGGCCCATCCTGCGCCACACGATGCCGCTCCAGCCGCTCCAATCGTCCCGCCAATCCCATCATCGCGCCACCTCCCCTTGATTCGCACGCTCCAATGCCTCGATCCGCGCCGTCAGTTCATCCACCTCGCGCAGCTTCGCCACGGCCCCCAGGCTTTGCAACAAGGTACTCGCCTGCGAAGGCGACAAGCCCCCCTCTGCCGCCGCCCGAATGATGGCCTCCGCCCGCTCAACCAGGCTCGCGACATCAGGCAAGCTCACCGTTATGGGCTGCTCGACCGGCTTCACGGCCGGCAAGGCCCGTTCCAGCAGTAGACGTGCAGCCGCCATATCGCCGTCCTTGGCCGCCGCCACTACCCGGTTCAACACATCGGGCATGTCCGCCTCGATGGCCGCCCGCAGCTTCTCGCTGTTCGCCAAGCCCGCCGGCCGCCCCTTCGGGTTGCCGCTCTGCCCCGGCTGGAAGCGTCCCCTATGTACCTTATCCGTCATCCTGTTCCTTCTTGTTTAACAGTCGCCGCAACGCTGCGGCATACCAAAGACAACGGGGCAACGCATCGCGCCACCCCGTTTCCAATCTCACTCGCTGCTATCCAGCCTTTCGATTACCGTCGCCGACCGGCCGGCGGCAGGTCGCGCATCATGTCGACCCGTGAACCCGAAGCATTCC
>JAFAKZ010000384.1 GCA_019234745.1 Burkholderiales bacterium | reverse complement strand
CTGGGCGGCGGTTTCGGCCGCAAGTCGAAGCCGGATTACGTCCAGGAAGCGGCGATCCTGTCCAAGGCGATGGGCGGCAAGCCGGTCAAGGTCAGCTTCACCCGCGAAGACGATCTGCATAACGGCTTTTTGCACACCGTCTCTGTCGAGCGGATCGAGGCCGGTCTCGACGCCAAGGGCAAGCCAGTCGCCTGGCTACATCGTACTGTAGCGCCGTCGCTGGCGGCGTTGTTCATGCCCGATCCCAAGCACGAGATCCCGGTCGAACTGGGCATGGGCGCGGTCGACAATCCGTTCGACATCGCCAATTTTCAGGTCGAGAACCCCGAGGCGCCGATCCATACCCGCGTCGGCTGGTTCCGCTCGGTCTCGAACATCCCGCATGCCTTCGCCATTCAGAGCTTCATCGCCGAACTGGCCGCCGCCGCAGGGCGCGACCAGAAGGATTACCTGCTCGAATTGCTGGGTAAGGACCGCGTGATCGACCCGGCCTATTTCTCCGATGGCTGGCTCTATGGCGAGGATCCCAAACGCTATCCCTATGAAACGGCCCGCCTGCGCAAGGTGATCGAAGCCGCCGCCAAGGGCATCGGCTGGGGCCGCAAACTGCCCAAGGGCCAGGGTCTCGGCATCGCCGGCCATCGCAGCTTCGTCTCTTACACCGGCGTCGCCGTCGAGGTGGCGGTGGATGCCAAGGGCACCATCAGCATCCCGCGCGTCGACATCGCGTTCGATTGCGGCGCGGTGGTCAACCCCGAGCGTCTGCAAGCCCAGATGCAGGGCGCGGTGATCCAGGGCCTCAGCCTCGCCCTGACCGGCGAGATCAGCTTCAAGGCCGGCAAGGTGGTGCAGTCGAACTTCGACGATTACGAAGTTCTGCGCATCGACGGCGCACCGCCCAAGATCGAGGTGCATCTGGTTCCGACCAAGACCTACGACCAGCCTTTGGGCGGCGGCGGCGAGCCCGGCGTCCCGCCGGTGGCGCCGGCTCTGGTCAATGCGCTGTTTGCGGCGACTGGGAAGCGTATTCGCAGCCTGCCGATCCGGGATCAGCTGGCGACGTAGCGCCACCCCGCGCGGCTCGTTTGGAACTAGGGCTAATTGAACCGCAGAGGCGCAGAGGCGCAGAGGAATTGTTGGGATCCAAAGCGCCTGCGGCATTTCACCATAGGATGATTACCGCAGGCGCTTCGACATCGAGTTGCCTCTGCGCTTCTGCGCGTCTGCGGTTCAATTAGCCGGATTGGATTTTGCTTGCGCGGGGTGACTCGCTAAGCAGAAATCTTCTTCGCCAATTCGTCAGCGTCGACCGGCTTGCCGTACAGATAGCCCTGCACCAGATCGCAATGCTCTTCCAGCAGGAACGCCGCCTGTTGCTCGGTCTCGACGCCCTCGGCGACCACGCGCAGATTGAGGCTGTGCGCCAGTTTGATGATCGACGAGGTGATGGTGGCGTAGTCGGGATCGTCCAGCATGTCCGAGATGAACGACTTGTCGATCTTCAGGCAATCGACCGGGAATTTCTTGAGATAGGCGAGCGACGAGAAGCCGGTGCCGAAATCGTCGATGGCCAGGCTGAACCCCTGTTCGCTCAGGCCCCACATGGCCTTCACCGCCTGGTCGGGATTTTCCATCAGCATGCTTTCGGTGATCTCGAACTCGATCGTGGCGGGATCGGCGCCGGTGCTTTCGAGCAGTTCGGTGATGCGCTGCACCAGGTTCTTCTGGCGAAACTGCACCGCTGACAGATTGATCGAGACGCGGATCGGCTCGGAGAGGATCTGACTCCACTTCTTGGCCTGGACGAAGGAAGCCTCGATCACCCATTGGCCGATCGGGCTGATCAGGCCGCACTGTTCCGCCACCGGAATGAATTCGCCGGGATAGACCAGGCCGCGGACCGGATGCTGCCAGCGGATCAGCGCCTCGGCCCCGACCAGACGGCCGCTGACCAGATCCATCTGCGGCTGGAAATGCAGGCGCAATTGCTCGGACAGCAGCGAATCGCGCAGTTCGTTCTCCAGCGCTTTGCGCTTTTGCACGACCTCGTCCATCTTGCGGTCGAAGAATTTGTAATTGCTGCGCCCCTGTTCCTTGGCGGTGTAGAGCGCCATGTCAGCGAAGCTGACCAGGCGGGCCGGCTCGTGGGCATCGGTGGGGAAGGTCGAGATGCCGATGCTGGTGGCGGTGTGGATCTCGTCGCCATTGATGCTGTAGGGATGCGCGATCGTCTCGACGATGCGCTGGGCCAATTCTGCGGCCTGGTCGGGGCTCTTGAGGTTGGTGCAGAGGATGGCGAATTCGTCGCCGCCCAGGCGCGCCACCGTGTCCGAGCCGCGCGCACAGTGCAGCAAACGCTGCGACACCTGTTTCAGCAATTCGTCGCCGACCGGATGGCCCAGCGTGTCGTTGACGTCCTTGAAATGGTCGAGGTCGAGAAACAGCACCGCCATGTAGCGGCCGGTGCGCTTCGCCTCGCCGAGGCTGAACTCGATGCGCTGCAGGAACAGCGAGCGGTTGGGCAGGCCGGTCAAGGCGTCGTGATGCGCCATATGGTGCATCGCCTCTTCGGCCTTCTTGCGCTCGGAGATATCGACCGCGGTGACCAGGATGGTGGCGGCATCGCGCGCGGTGGCGGGCAGGCCGACGCCCGACATCACCAGATGATATTGCTCGCCGCTCCGCATGCCGGTGACGCGCAGTTCGGCGTCGCCCGACATGCCTTCCGCCCAATGTTTGAGGGCGGTTTTCATCACGCCGGTATCGTCGCCGATCACGAGCGACGACAGCTTGATGGTCAGGCAGTCGAAATCGTCGGGAACTTCGAGCAGGCGCTTGATGGAGTCGTTCATATAGAGCGTGTTGCCCTTGGTATCCATCTGCCAGATGCCGACCGGGCTGGTGTCGGACAGCGCGCGGTAGCGCCGCTCATTGTCCTCGGCCTTGCTGAGCGCCGCCTCCAGCTCTTCCTTGGCGCCGGCCAGCTGTTCGGCCACCTCGACGTAAGCCGAGCCCTGTTCCTCGGCGCGTTCCTTCGCGTCGCGCAGATCAATGAGGTGGCGCACCATCTGGTCGTTATTGGCGCGCAGGCGATCCTCGAAGCGCTTGCGGTTCACGCCGAAGCGCACGACGTGCCAGACCAGCGAGGCGGTCAGCTCCTCCAGCACCAGGCAGTCCAGCGCGCCGGCGGCCATGCAGTCGGCGTCGCGTTGCAGGTCGGGGTGGTCGATGACGCCGATGATCGCCGTCTTGGGGGCGATGGTGGGGCCGACGCCGATCAGCTCGATGCCTTCCTCGCCATCCATG
>JAFAKZ010000404.1 GCA_019234745.1 Burkholderiales bacterium | reverse complement strand
TTTGCAGCGCCCCTGGGTCGTTCTTCTGCTGGCTTTTTCCTTGCCGGCCATTGCAGATACCCCCACGCAGGCCCAGGCGGCGCGCTTTCTTACCCAGGCTACCTTCGGCCCGCGTCAGGCGGACATCAACCAGGTCGTCTCGGGCGGCTACCAGGCTTGGCTCAATACCCAGTTCGCGGCGCCTGCATCGGGCCAGCTCAATGCCCTGATCGCCACGGGCGACCAGTTCTCGCGTGACAATCGGCTCAAGGTATGGTGGAACACGACCGTCAACGGCCCGGACCAATTGCGCCAGCGCGTGGCCTTTGCCTTGAGCGAGATGCTGGTCGTGTCGGACCAGTCCGCCGCGCTCGATACCAATGCCAACGCCGTCGCCTACTACAACGACATCCTGGCCCGGGATGCCTTCGGTAACTACCGTACCCTGCTTCAGGATGTGACGCTGAGCCCGGCCATGGGGCTCTACCTGAACATGTTGGGCAATCCGGCGCCCGATCCGGCCAACAACGTCCACACGGATGAGAACTATGCACGCGAGCTGATGCAATTGTTCACCATCGGCCTCGTGCAGCTCAATGCGGACGGCACGGTGAAGACGGGTGTGGGTGGCGTCGGCCTGCCCACCTATACACAGAGCGACGTGACGAACCTGGCGCGCGCGCTGACGGGTTGGAGCTGGGAGGGCAGCGACTTCTTCAATGGGCCGCCCGCGAACCTCACGCAGATGGTGGCCTTCGACGCCTACCACGACACGAACGCCAAGACCATCGTGGGTGGCGTGCAGATTTCCGCTGGCACGACGGCCGCGCAGGACCTGAAGACGGCGCTCGATACCCTGTTCAATCATCCGAACGTCGGCCCCTTCGTGTCGCGCCAGCTGATTCAGCGCCTGGTGACGAGCAACCCGAGCCCTGCCTACGTAGGCCGCGTCGCTGCCGTGTTCAACAATAATGGCAGCGGTGTGCGCGGGGATATGAAGGCCGTGGTGCAGGCCATCCTGTTGGACAGCGAGGCGCGCAACGACCCGACGGGTTCCTTCGGCAAGCTGCGCGAGCCCATACTGCAGGTCACCCACTTCTGGCGCGTATTCAATGCGCATGCGCAGAACGGGCAATACGGCCTGACCTACCCGGAAGGCGTCATCGGCCAGGCGCCGCTTGGCTCGCCCACGGTGTTCAACTTCTTCCGCCCGAGTTACGCACCCGTCGGCGCAGTAAAGAGCGCCGGCCTGGTGGCGCCCGAGATGCAGATCGTCAACGCAGCCTCCGTCGCGCTGGTCGCCAACTTCTTCGCTAGCAGCATCTACGGCATGGATAAGGATCTGGCACAGAGCCCGCAGCCGGGCGACCTACTGCTTGACCTCACCGCCTTCAAGCCCAGTGCCGTGTCCAATCCCTCGGCCATGCTGGACCAGCTGAACCTGCTGCTGCTCAACGGCCAGATGACGGCGAGCACGCGCCAGGCCTTGCTTACCTACATCAACACGGTCGACCCGAGCGATGGCGGCTCGGCCCGTGTGCAGGAAGCGGCCTATCTGATACTCACCTCGCCGCAGTACCAGATGCAGAAATAGGGGACCGCCATGCTCGCGCTCGACTCGCATAAACTTTCGCGCCGCCGCCTGCTGCAATGGGCCGTCGGTTCGGCGCTCGGCGCCAGCTCGCGCTTCGCGGCGCTGGGTAGCCTCGGCGCCATCGGCATCGCATCCGCCCAGGCGGCGACCACGACGGGCGGCTACAAGGCGCTCGTGTGCATCTACCTGGGTGGCGGCAACGATGCCTTCAATATGCTGGTGCCGACCGACGCGACCACCTACGGCCTGTACCAGACGGCGCGCCCGACGGTGGCGATACCGCGGGCGAGTCTCTTGTCCATCACGCCCAAGACCAGCGATGGCCATACTTACGGCCTGCACCCCAGCATGCCCGAGCTGCAGGCGCTGTTCGCGGCCGGCAAGTTGGCCTGCGTGGCCAACGTAGGCAGCCTGCTGGGGCCCACCGTGCTGTCTGACTACCAGAACAACACCAGCATCTTGCCGCCGCAGTTGTTCTCGCACGAGGACCAGACCTTCCAGTGGATGACGGGCCGGCCCGAGTCGAGTGAAACGGTGGGTTGGGCCGGGCACTTGGCCGAGATCATGCAGCCGGCCGGTAACCAGGGCCTGCCCATCAACCTCTCGGTGAACGGCAACAACCAATTCCAGACGGGTAGCGACAGCGCACCGTATTCCGTGGACCCGAGCGGCGTGGCAGCTATCTACGCACTTGGCAGCGACCAGCCGACGGGGCGTGTCGCCGCGTTCCAGGCATTGATCGCAGAGGCGCAGGGCAGCAGCAACCTGCTGCAAAGCGCCTACGGCAGCGCCGTGAGCAATACGCTCACGCTGAGCCAGCAGATGAGCAGCGCATTGGCGCAGGCGCCGACTTTGCACACGCAGTTCCCGCAGACCGACCTGGGCGGCCAGCTCGCCATGGTGGCCAAGCTGATCAGCGTGCATTCGCAGCTGGGTGCGGCGCGCCAGGTGTATTTCGTCTCGACGGGCGGCTTCGATACGCACGACGGCCAGCCCGATGCCCAACCCGGCCTGTTCCAGCAGATCAGCCAGGCCATGTCCGCCTTCTATCAGGCCACGGTGGAACTGAATGTCGCGAGTAGCGTGACGAGCTTCACCATGTCGGAATTCGGCCGCACGCTGTCGAGCAACTCGGCCGGTACGGACCATGGCTGGGGTTCGCACCATTTCGTGATGGGCGGCGCGGTGCAGGGCGGCGACATCTACGGCACCATGCCGAACCTGACGCTGGGCGGGCCGGACGATGCCGACCTGGGCCGCATGATCCCCTCAACCTCGCTCTACCAGTACTACGCGCCACTGGCGCGCTGGCTGGGGGCGAGCGATGCCGATATTTCCAACATCTTCCCCTACCTGGCCCGTTTCGACGCCGGTGCGCTTAACTTCCTGCCCGGTGCCTTGCCCAGTTTCACGATGCGGCGCAGTACCAGTGGCGGCGCCATCGTGTATGACGGCGTGATTGCGCCGAACCCGGCCGACATCGGCCTTGCCGTGAAGGTCTACGTAGCCGCGATCGTCGGCACGACCTTGTACCTGAAGTCTCCGGCCGGCTGGACGCCCTACACGGGCGGCACTGTACCCGTAGCCGCCGCCATGACGGCGAGCAGTTCCATGCGCGTCAACGTCGCAAGCCTGTCCAGCGTGGACAATGCGGCACTGAGCGGCGTGCAGATTTGGCTGGGTTATGGCACGACCGAGGCGGATATGTTGAGTGGGAAGTACAGCCTGATTGGGACGGTGCAGTAGGTCACACGGTTTTGTAGGGTGCCATTAAGCGCAGCGCAATGCACCAAGCCGTCGATATGCCTCAACCGTTTGGCGCATTGCGCTGCACTTAATGACCCCCTACGGACCGCTCGACCTACTTCGGTCTTAGAACGCCCAGCGCAGCGCCACCGTCGTACTCTGCTCCGTTTGCGCCGCCGGCTGATTCAAAAACTCCCGCGCCGGCCGATCGCTATGCACGCGCACCCATTCGGCCGTCAGGTTCAGCCCTTCGCGCAGCTCGTGCGTATAGCTCACCGTCCACGCATGGCCGGATTCGCTGTAATAGTCGTCGGGGAAAAAATAGCTGGACTTGAAGCCGGGGCGCCAGGTCTTGAAGCGGTCGTAGCGGGCGGCGATCAGGTTTTCGTCCCAGCGGTAGTCGGCCAGGATATAGCCGGCACGATAGTCCATGCGTGCAGGTACGGGGTTCCATTCCGTCGAACCGCGCAGGCCCTGCGCCAGCACTTCCCAACCCTCGGCCGGCATGAGCTTCAGGTTGAGGCCATCGAAACGCGTGCGCCAGGCCCATTGGTAGTGGGCCCAGGCGGCCGGGTTGGCGTTGTTGTCGTAGTGATAGCCGTCTACGCTGGCCCAGCCGCTGTAGGCGTAGTGCAGGGCGGCGTAATAGCCTGTGCGGCTGTCGATCTGGTGGAAGTCGTCGAGCTTCTTGTCGTCTTGGTCCAGGGGCCCATAGGCGCCGTAGATGGGAACGGCGGACAACGGCACCGTTTCCGTCAGCCCCGTGATGCGGTCGCCCACGCCCCAGCCGCGGTAGGCTAAGAGCGATCCGGCCGATTCGTTGCCCCGGTAGGCGGCCACCATCAAGCCAAAATCATGTGCCGACTGCACGAAGCGGCCGGGGCGAGAAATCTGCAATTCGATACCCTTGGTGCGCAGCTCTTCGCCAAACCAGCTATTGATGGCGGAGGCCGATAGGGTGCGCGTGGTGGACCATCCGGTACCGTCGTTTTCCAGGCTGAAGGGAGCGAAGAAGGCGCCGGCCTTGAGCTCTGTGCGCCAACTACTGGTGGGAATAGGGCGCCAGCGCAGGAAGGCTTCGGTGATGTCGACCACATGGTGGCGCCGGTCGTCTGCGCTTATCGTGGCGGAGGCCTGCACTGTATCGAGCGGATTGCCACTGAGGGTCAGCAACCCTTGGCCTAGGCGCAGGCCCTCGTGGTTTGAATCGTAGCGCTGCTTGCCCAGGCCCCCGTCCGTCCAGCTGTCGTCCGTATTGCTGTGCACAAGGCGCACGTCGAGCAGCCCGTCCACGTCCCAGGCGATGGCCGGCACGGTCGCGGCGAGGGTGATGGCGAGTGCTTGCGTGAGCCCCCGTCGCATGGCTGCTATTCCTCCTGGACGTTGAAAATGCCGACAGGGCGGTCGTGGCCGCCCTGTTGAATTTTTAGCACAGCAAGTAAGGTTCCGCCTTACCACACACCCAAGTAAGCCAGCATGCCTTCCGCTGCCTCGCGACCCTCGAACACGGCGCGCACGACCAAATCAGCACCGCGTACCTGGTCGCCACCGGCGAACACCTTCGCGTTGCTGGTCTGGAACTTGTGCTTCTGGCGTTCCTTGGCCACCGTACGGCCGCGCTCGTCCACCTGGATGCCATGCGCCTCGAACCAGGCTTCCGGCTTCACCTGGAAGCCGAAGGCGATGATCACGTTGTCGCACTCGATGGTCTCTTCCGAGCCCGGTACGACGACGGGCGAACGGCGGCCCTTGGCGTCCGGCTCGCCCAGCGTCGTCGTCACCAGGCGCACGCCCAGCGCGTTACCGTGCTTGACGATGCCGACCGGCTGGCGGTTCCACAGGAACTCCACGCCTTCTTCCTTGGCATTCGCCACCTCGCGCTTGGAGCCGGGCATATTGGCCTCGTCGCGGCGATAGGCGCAGATCACGCTCTCGGCACCCTGGCGGATGCTGGTGCGGTTGCAGTCCATGGCCGTATCGCCGCCACCCAGCACGACCACGCGGCGGCCTTCCATCGACTGCAGCGCTTCGCCTTCCGGCAGCGTATCCATGCGGTGGCGGATATTGTTGACCAGATAGGGCAGGGCCTCGATCACGCCGGGCAGGTCCTCGCCAGGGAAGTCGCCTTTGAGGTACTGGTAAGCGCCCATGCCCATGAACACGGCATCGTACTCGGCGAGCAGCGTGTCGAACGCCACGTCGCGGCCGATTTCCGTATTGAGGCGGAACTCCACGCCCATCTCTTCCAAAATCTGGCGGCGACGGCGCACGATGTCCTTTTCCAGCTTGAACTCGGGGATGCCGAAGGTAAGCAGGCCGCCGATTTCCTCGTAGCGGTCGTACACGATGGGCTTCACACCATTGCGCACCAACACGTCCGCGCAGGCGAGGCCGGCCGGTCCCGCACCGATCACGGCCACGCGCTTGTCCGTCCATACCACGTTCGACATATCGGGCCGCCAGCCCTGCTTATAGGCCTCGTCCGTGATGTACTTCTCCACGCTGCCGATGGTCACGGCACCGAAGCCGCCCTGGTTCAGCGTACAGGCCCCTTCGCACAGGCGGTCCTGCGGGCAGACGCGGCCGCAGATCTCCGGCAGGCTGTTGGTCTTGTGGCTGAG
>JAFAKZ010000284.1 GCA_019234745.1 Burkholderiales bacterium | reverse complement strand
TATCTGCCGGACCAGGACTTCGGCCCACGCGAGTCAATCTTCGTGCCCTTCTTCGGCATACCGGCCGCGACCATCCCCGCGCTCTCACGCCTGGCGCGCATCGCCGACGCCGCTGTGCTGCCCTGCTATATACGACGCGAGCGCGACGGCTATACGATGGTCATCGAGCCGCCGTTGACGGACTTCCCCACGCGCGACCAGGAAGCCGACACGGCGCGCATGAACCGCGTGATCGAGGCGCAAATCCTGCGCCAGCCCGGGCAGTACTTCTGGCTGCACAAACGCTTCAAGACCCGCCCCGAGGGCGAGACTCGCTTCTATAACTGATTCCGGCTGGAGATCGCCGTACCATGCATCTGTGGAAATTCGCCATCCTGCTTATCTTCGCCGCCTCGGCCGTGTACATCCACTTCCGTGGCCGCGACCGCCTGGGCTTCTGGCGCCAGCTGAGCGACCATTCGACCTTTATGGCGCCGATCAACTGCGTGATGTACCTGTTCTCGAGCGCGCCGTCCAAGCCCTATCTGCCGCTGGAAAGCTGCCCGGAACTGGCACTGCTCACTTCGCACTGGAAGGAAATCCGCGAGGAGGCCGTCGCGCTGTACGACACGGGCGCGATCAAGGCCTCGGCCAAGTATGACGACGTGGGCTTCAACTCTTTCTTCAAGACGGGCTGGCGCCGCTTCTACCTGAAGTGGTATGGCACGGCCCACCCCTCGGCCGAGGCGCTGTGCCCACGTACGAGCGAATTGCTGAAGCAGGTGCCGACCGTCAAGGCCGCCATGTTCGCCGCCCTGCCCCCTGGCAGCCGCCTGGTGAAACACCGCGACCCCTTCGCCGGCTCCATCCGCTACCACCTGGGCCTGATCACGCCCGGTTCGGACGACTGCTATATCGAGGTGGACGGCCAGCGCTACAGCTGGCGCGACGGTGAAGCCGTGATGTTCGACGAGACCTATCTGCACTTCGCCGAGAACACGACGGACCAGAACCGCATCATCCTGTTCTGCGATGTGGAACGCCCCATGTGGTTCTGGCCGGCACGCTGGTTCAACCATCTGGTGGGCTACATCCTGCTCGCGTCCGCCCGCTCCCCCAACGAGGAAGGCGACAAGACAGGCGCCATCAACAAGCTCTTCGTCTACATCCAGCAGGTGCGCCTGGCAGGCAAGCGCCTCAAGGCCAAGAGCCGCTTCTGGTATTACGTGGCGAAATGGATCATCCTGGGCGGGCCGATTGTGCTTTGGCTGCTTTGGTAGTTTCGCCGCGATTCACACGACGCCCGGCCTTGCGCTGGGCGTTGTCTTTTGTGCGAGGCGTAAGTTGGGCTGAGCTCTGCGAAGCCCAGCACTGTCAGTGGTTACCAAAGATTGTTGGGCTTCGCAGAGCTCAGCCCAACCTACAAGGATAAGCCTGCCCGAGGATGACGCCTCCTGGGACTACATACATCGCATGCGGGTCATCACCCATGTCAACAAGTCTCCTACCCATGTGTATGATGGGGTATCGCACCCGCAGAGGTGCTTGCCCAAGTGGATAGAGAGAGACATGACCTGGACCAAGCAGCAAAAACAGACGGTGTTTGCCTGTTACCTGGGGTGGACGCTCGACGCCTTCGATTTCTTCCTGATGGTGTTCATGCTCAAGTACGTGGCAGAGGAATTCCACGTCGACAAGCCCACCGTCACCAACGCTTTGATGCTGACGCTGGCGGCCCGCCCCATCGGCGCCTTCATCTTCGGCCGCCTGGCCGACCGTTTCGGCCGCCGGCCCGTGTTGATGGCCGATATCGTGCTCTATTCCATCTTCGGCTTCGCCTCGGCCTTCTCACCCAACCTGGTCGTCTTCTTCGTGCTGCGTACGCTGTTCGGCGTGGCCATGGGCGGCGAGTGGGGCGTGGGGTCCTCACTCACGATGGAAAGCATTCCCGCCAATTCGCGCGGCCTGGTATCGGGCCTGCTGCAGGCCGGCTACCCGACGGGCTACCTGCTCGCCGCCGTGGCCAACTACTTCCTGTTCGACCATATCGGCTGGCGCGGCATGTTCATGCTGAGCCTGGTGCCGGCGCTCCTGACGCTCTATGTCCGGCGCAACGTACCGGAATCACCGGGCTGGGAAGAGGCTCGCAATCAAGTCAAGCCTGGTTTCGTCGAGACCTTGGCCAAGGAATGGAAGCTGTCGCTCTACGCCATCCTTTTGATGACGGCCTTCAACTTCTTCAGCCACGGCACGCAGGATCTCTACCCGCTGTTCCTGCAGGAGCAGCATAAGTTCGATACACACACCGTGTCGACCTTGGCCATCATCGCCAACGTGGGGGCCATCATCGGCGGCCTGAGTGCGGGGATGCTGTCGGAGAAGATAGGCCGGCGCAATGCCATCACCCTGGCGGCCCTGATCGCACTACCCGTCATTCCGCTATGGGCCTTCTCTACCGACGTGGCCATGCTGGCCGTCGGCGCCTTCCTGATTCAGATCTCGGTGCAGGGCGCCTGGGGTGTGATTCCAGCGCACCTCAACGAGATAGCACCCAATGCCGTGCGCGCTACCTTCCCGGGGCTCGTATATCAGCTGGGTAACCTGCTTGCCTCGCGCTGCGGCCCGATCCAGGCCGGCTACGCCAAAGCCCACGACAACAACTTCGGCATGGCGCTGGCACTCACTGCAGGCATCGTGGCGCTAGTGATTGCCGTGCTGATCCGCTTCAGCCGCGAGCGGCGCGGCGAGGTCATGCAGACGGTTTGATCCGCCTTACCCACCCCACCACCAGCTCGTATCGGTCGGTGGGGTGCCGGGTGGCAGCGCAGGGTTGCGCAAGCGGAACACGCGGCGGTGCTCGCGTTTGATCTGGGCGATTTCCTTGGCGTGATAACTTTGGAACAGGCGCTTATACGAGCCATCCGCCAGCGCCAGCTTCAGACCCCGCTCGATGCGGTCGGCCAGCGCCGTATTACCCTTGCGCACCCAGAAGTAGACTGGGTATTCCATATACAGGGCCAGCGTCTGTTCCTCGCGCAGCGTGGGGTAGGCCTTGGCCTGCTGCTGTAATTCCGTCTCGGCCTCGTTCAGTCCGCGCGGAAACGCATCGAAGCGGCCCGCCGCCAGCATGGCGAACAGGCTGTCGTAGCCGGGCGAGGTCACCACCTGGTAGCCATTGCTGCGCAGAATATCCAGGTCGGCCCACTGGCTGTTGAAACCCAGTGTCATCGTCTTGCGGAAGCTTGCCTCGTCCAGTCCATTGAAGCGCGCCTGGTCGCCATCACGGATCAATAACACGCGATAGCCGAGCATGCCGCGCAGGATGTCGAAGCGCACGGGTAGCAGCTTGGCCTCGCGCTCGGCATTGCTGCCGAAGGTCAGCACGTCCAGGTCGCCTTGCTCCAGCATGACCATGGTACGGCTTTGCGTCAGCTCGCCCGCGGTATAGCTGGGTACGAGGCGGTACGGCCCATCCGTTGCCTTCGTGTGCTCAAGCGCCAGCCGCAGCAGGTCCCAGCGGTATTGGTAGATTTCTAAGGTGGGCGTGTAGCGCACCACTGTTTCGGCCGGCGCAGCCGACACCGGCACGGCCATGAGACAGGCAGCGGCGAACCATAGCTGCACCCGTGCAGTCCAAGCGTCACCTGACATTCGCAGGAAAAAGTTCATCGTCCAGCGTGCCCGATGGCACACACAAGTCTTATGGTATCTAATGATCTTACTTCACCATACACCGGATCGGTATGTCGGGCATAGGTGAAAAGCCGTCATGAACGGCTTGTATCGGCGACCAAGCAGTATATCCACAGGAGTCCGCCATGCGCCGCACCGTATTTGCCCTCACCACCGCCCTGCAGGTATTCGCCAACGCCGACACGGGCTGCCCCACCAAATCGGCCAGTAGCGGACCAAGGCAAACGGCACTGATCGAGCTGTATACCTCGGAAGGCTGCAGCAGCTGCCCACCCGTTGACCGCTGGCTTTCTGGCCTGCCCGCTGCCGGCTTTGGGCCGCAGCAGGTGGTGGCGCTGGCTTTTCACGTGGACTATTGGGACTACCTGGGCTGGCGCGATGGCTTCGCCAGCGCGACGAACACGGCGCGCCAGCATCGCCGAGC
>JAFAKZ010000258.1 GCA_019234745.1 Burkholderiales bacterium | reverse complement strand
TTAACCCTTGACTGCGCCGGCAGTCAGCCCGCGCACGAAATACTTGCTGCCCACCGCATATACGAACAGCGTCGGGATCGCCGCGATGATGGCGGCCGCCATGTCCACGTTGTAGTGCTTCACGCCGGTGGAGGTATTCACCAGATTGTTCAGGCCCACGGTGATCGGCTGCGCCTCGCCTGAGGAGAACACCACGCCGAACAGGAAGTCGTTCCATATCTGCGTGACCTGCCAGATCAGGCACACCATGATGGTCGGGATGGACAGCGGTAGCAGTATCTTGAAGAAGATACGGAAGAAACCCGCGCCGTCGATGCGCGCCGCCTTCACCAGCTCACCCGGCACGGTCACGTAGTAGTTGCGGAAGAACAGCGTGGTGAACTGCAGGCCGTACACCACGTGCACCAGCACCAGGCGGCCCGTACTGTTCTCGATACCCAGCTTCGCCAGCACCTGCGCCATGGGCAGGATCACCACCTGGAAGGGCAGAAAGGTACCAATCAGGAGCGCCATGAAGAAGGTATCCGAGCCCTTGAATCGCCACATCGACAATATGTAGCCGTTGAAGGCACCGATGAGCGTCGAGATCAGCACGGCAGGCACCATCATCTTCAAGCTATTGACGAAGTAGCCCTTCATGCCGGCCCCGGTGCAGTCTTCGCTGCCGACGCAATCGGTACCCCACGCGTCGAACCAGGCATCCAGGCTGAAATGGTGCGGCAGCGACAGCAGGTTGCCGCTGTGAATCTCATCCAGCGACTTGAGGCTCGTCGTCAGCATCACATAAAGCGGCGCGAGGTACCACACGGCCATCAGGACCAGCGCCGCATAGATCAGCGTGCGGCCGACGGAGAAATTTCGATCAGCCACGTTTATCCCTCCGCAGTTCGGAATAGAGCAGCGGCATGACGACCGCGCAGGCAGTGAACAGCATCATCATGGCGCTCGCCGCCCCCAGGCCGAGCTGGTTGCGCGTGAAGCTGTGCTGGTACATATAGATGGACGGCAGGTCGGTGGCGAAGCCGGGGCCGCCGCCCGTGAGCGCCATTACCAGGTCGAAGCTCTTCACGGCGATGTGCGCCAGGATCATGAAGGCCGACAGGAAGACGGGGCGCAGGCTCGGGATGATAATGCGTGCGTAGATGGTGGGCAGCGAGGCACCGTCGATCTGCGCGGCCTTGATGATGGAATCGTCGATACCGCGCAGGCCGGCCAGGAAAAGCGCCATCACGAAGCCGGACGACTGCCACACACCGGCCAACACGACCGTGTAGATCGCCTTGTCCGGGTCCACGATCCAGTCGAAACTGAAGCTGGTCCAGCCCAGATCATGCACCAGCTTCTCCAGGCCGAAGCCTGGGTCCAGCATCCAGCGCCAGGCCGTGCCGGTAACGATGAAGCTCAAGGCCATCGGGTAGAGGTAGATGGTACGCAGGAAACCTTCGCCGCGTATCTTCTGGTCCAGCAGGATAGCCATCAGCAAGCCCAGGCCGAGACTGATGCCGATGAACAGTACGCCGAACACGCCAAGGTTCTGCATCGAGTGCCACCAGCGTTCATCCTCGAACAACTGCTGATAGCGGGCAATGCCGTCCCAGTCGTAGTTGGGCAGCATGTGGGAATTGGTAAACGACAGCCAGGCAGTCCAAGCGATAAAGCCGTAGAAGCCCACCAAGCATGCAATCACCGTGGGGGCGATCACAAACTTCGGCAGTAAGATGTCGGCGAGTCGATTGAACGTCGAACCTGGCGCGCCCTGACGCTGTGCGGTCATGGCGATTCCTTCAGTGCAATGGCGGTGTCTGTACCATAGCCAAACCTGCTTGTGCTGGCGCGGTCACACGACACATCCGGGGGATTCGGTGGAAGGCACCGGCATTCATGCGGACATGCCGGTGCGGTTCACTCCTCGCTGGCGCGAGTTATTGACTGCTTAGTAATTACTTGGTCTTGGCTGCGACCAGCAGCTTGGCAACGGCATCCTTGCTGCTCATATTCGAGTTCATGTACTGCGACACCAGATCCTGCACGGCGCCCTTCACGGCCGAGGGCATGGCCATTTCATGGGCGAAGGACGGCACCAGGCCGCCGGACTTGTTGGTGGCGACGAAGTCGGTAGCGGACTTCTTGGCGCAGTCGTCGAACTTGTCCATATTCATGTGCAGGCGCACCGGGATGGAGCCTTTGCGCAGGTTGAAGGACTCCTGGAACTGCGGCGACATCACCGTCTCGGCGAAGTCATCCACCGTCTTCGTATCCTTGCTCTTCTGCGAGAATACGATGAAGGAATCGACGTTGAAGGTGAAGGCGTTTTCCGTACCCGGCGCGGCCAGGCACAGGTAGTCCTTGCCCGGTACCTTGTGCGCGGCGGTGAATTCACCCTTGGCCCAGTCGCCCATGAACTGCATGGCGGCCTTGCCGTTGATGACCATGCCGGTCGCGAGGTTCCAGTCGCGGTTCGGCATGTCCTTGTCCATGTACTTGCGCACGGTGCGCAGGATGTCGAAGGCCTTGAGCGTGGTCGGGCTGTTGATGGCGGCCGGGTCCAGCTTCACGAAGGCCTTC
>JAFAKZ010000100.1 GCA_019234745.1 Burkholderiales bacterium | reverse complement strand
CGTCTGCCCGCGCATCTTCTGGAAGCGCACCCAGATATCGGCCTGGACGTAACCGACCAAGTGGCCCAGGTGGATGGCGCCGTTGGCATAGGGGAGGGCGTTGGTGACGAGAATCTTGCGTGCGGACACGATGCAATCCTGTTTTTTTGTAGGTCTGAGACTACGCATTATCGCGGATTCGGGAGAAAGGGTCGATGCAATTGCGTTAGAATGGCCGCCCCATGAATGTGCTATCCGTCAATTTCGAAGCTGCCGACGCGCCTGAGCGCTTCGCGACCTCGTTGCGCGAAACGGGTTTCGCCGTGCTGCGCAACCATCCGCTGTCCCAGTCGCTGATTGATGCGATCTACCGCGATTGGACGGATTTCTTTGCGTCCGACGACAAGCGCGCCTATCTGTTCGATCGGCAAAGGCAGGACGGCTGGTTCCCGGCAGATATCTCTGAGACGGCAGTGGGCCAGACGCAGCGGGACATCAAGGAATTCTTCCACGTCTATACCTGGGGCCGCATTCCGCCTGCGCTGCGTGACGACGCGCTGTGCTACCACGCGGAAGCCACCGCGCTGGCCTCGCGCCTCTTGCAATGGGTGGAAGCTGCCCTACCTTTGGATTTGCAGACCGGGTTGTCCGAGCCTCTGTCGAATATGATCCGCGACAGCGACCGCTCGCTGTTGCGCGTGCTGCATTATCCGCCCTTGTGCGGCAAGGAGCCGCCCGGCGCCTTGCGCGCGGCTGCGCACGAAGACATCAACCTGCTCACTATCCTGCCGGCGGCCAGCGCGCCCGGCTTGCAAGTGCGCGACCGGCAGGGGCAATGGCACGACGTGCCGGTCGACCCGGGCGCCATTGTGGTGAATGTTGGCGATATGCTGCAGGAGGCCACCGGCGGCTGGTTGCCGTCGACCAGCCACCGCGTGTGCAATCCGGCCGATGCTGGCTGCAATACCTCGCGCCTGTCACTGCCGCTGTTCCTGCATCCGCGTGGCGATGTGGTGCTCTCGGCGCGCTACACGGCGGGCAGCTATCTGGACGAACGCCTGGCCAGCCTTGGCGTGCGTAGTTAGATGAATCAACGAATGATCGACGCGGGCTCGCCGCCTACGTCCCGCTAGTGAAGGAGATCTCCATGATCAATGAAGCCGAGGTTCTCGCCGCGCTCAAGCATTGTATCGACGCCGATACTGGGCGCGACTACGTCGGTATGAAGGCTGTGCGCGATGTGAAAATCGACGGCGGCAATGTCGCCCTGGCCATTGCCATGCCGTTCCCCGCAGCCAGCCGCCATGCGGCGATTGCCGAGCAGGTGCAGACGGCGCTCAAGACGCTTCCCGGTGTCGCGCAGGTGTCGGTCAAGGTAGAGACGCGTGTCGACGCGCACGCCGTGCAGCGTGGCCTGTCGCCGTTGCCCGGTGTGAAGAATGTGATCGCCGTTGCCAGTGGCAAGGGCGGCGTGGGCAAGTCGACCACGGCCGTGAATCTGGCACTGGCCTTGGCAGCGGAGGGCGCGCGCGTGGGCATCCTGGACGCCGACATCTACGGCCCGTCGCAGCCGCTGATGCTGGGGCTGCAGGGACAGCGGCCCGAGTCGCCTGACGGCAAGTCCATCATTCCGTTGTTGGCGCACGGCCTGCAGGCCATGTCCATCGGCTTCCTGATCGACGCCGAGCAGCCCATGGTATGGCGTGGTCCCATGGTCACGCAGGCGTTGATGCAACTCCTCAATGACACGCGCTGGGACAATCTCGACTACCTGCTGATCGACCTTCCCCCGGGTACGGGTGATATCCAGCTGACCTTGAGCCAGAAGGTACCCGTGACGGGCGCCGTCATCGTTACGACGCCGCAAGACATCGCCTTGCTGGATGCGCGCAAGGGATTGAAGATGTTCGAGAAGGTGGGCGTGCCGGTGGTTGGCATCGTGGAAAACATGGCCATGCATATCTGCTCTAACTGCGGCCATGCCGAGGCGATCTTCGGTGAAGGCGGCGGTGGACGCATGGCGCAGGAGTATGGCGTCAGCCTGTTGGGGCAATTGCCGCTGGATCGCGCCATCAGGGAGTCGACCGACACGGGCAAACCCAGCGTGGCCGCTGATCCGGATGGCAAGGTGGCGACCATCTACAAGCAGATCGCCCGTACGGTGGCCGTCAAGGTAGGCGAGAAGGCGCGTGACTTTTCCGCCAAGCTGCCCAAAATCGTGATTCAGAACAACTGATTTGCCGGGCATGACGGTGTATGATCGCCCAGCCTCATTTCGGGGCAGCACATGAACGACCAGGATTTAGGAAGCGCAGGATGAGCATCAAATCGGATAAATGGATACGCCGCATGGCGCTTGAACACGGCATGATCGAGCCGTTCGAGGCCGGGCAGGTCCGCTATGTGAACGACCAGAAGATCGTCTCCTACGGTACGTCGAGCTACGGCTACGATATCCGCTGCGCGGACGAGTTCAAGCTGTTCACCAACCTGAACTCCACCATGATCGACCCGAAGAACTTCGACGAAAACAGCTTTGTCGACGTATCGGGCAAGGGCTACTGCATCATCCCGCCGAACTCCTTCGCGCTGGCCCGCACGGTCGAGTATTTCCGCATCCCGCGCAATGTGCTCACCGTTTGCTTGGGCAAGTCGACCTATGCACGCTGCGGCATCATCGTGAACGTCACACCATTCGAGCCGGAATGGGAAGGCTATGTGACGCTGGAGTTCTCCAACACGACGCCGCTGCCGGCGAAGATCTACGCCAACGAAGGCTGCGCCCAGGTGCTGTTCTTCGAGGCTGACAGCGACGATATCTGCGAAATCTCGTACAAGGATCGCGGTGGCAAGTACCAGGGACAGATAGGCGTGACACTGCCGCGCACCTAGGTCAATTGCATCACGCAGGGTTCAAGGGCGCCTTTGGCGCCCTTTTCTTTTTACGTTTCCGATCGTCGGAAAATATATTTGCGCAATGACACTGCTTTTCTGAACAAAGCACTATAAAGAACAAAGAGATAGAAGCCAGAACACTGGTGTGCTCGGCAAGGTGCGGTAACAGCACCGGCCGGCAGGCGGAGTAGCGCTTGCCTTTGAGGAGGAAAGACGTGCTTACCCATGCCACGCCCAGCCGCGGCCTGATTCTTATCATCGACGACAGCATTCCCAGCATCCATGCCCTCAGCGGCGGCTTGGGCGACCTGGCGGAAATACTCTTTGCGACAGACGGCGAGCGCGGCATCCGGCTTGCGCGCGAATCCCATCCCGACCTGATCCTGCTCGATGTGGAAATGCCCGGCGTCGACGGCTTCGGCGTGTGCCGGCGCCTGAAGGCCGATCCGGCCACGTGTGGCTGCACGGTGATTTTCGTGACGGCGCATAACGACAGCGAGCGCGAGATCAGTGCGCTGGCGGCCGGTGCCGTGGATTTCATTGCCAAGCCCGTCAATATGGCCGTCGCCCGCGCCCGTGTGATCGCGCACCTGCGCCTCAAGCAGCAGACGGACGCACTGGAGCGCATGCACGACGACCTACAAGCCATCCTGGACAATATGCCGGCCATGATTGGTTATTGGAGCAGCGACCTGCGCAATCGCTTCGGCAATCAGGCCTACCTTGACTGGTTTGGGCGCCGGCCGGAGGACGTATGCGGCGCCCATCTTGAGGAGCTGCTGGGGCAGGGCCTGTACCAGGAAAGCATGCCGCGTATCCAGGAAGTG
>JAFAKZ010000082.1 GCA_019234745.1 Burkholderiales bacterium | reverse complement strand
GCGCAGGGCAAGGATATTAAGCAGCGCGTCGTCTTCCGAGTCGTCAACGACCAGGACGCGTAGCCGTGTTGGCAGGGGGCTGGGTGATTCCGCCATATGTCTTCTTGTCTGAACGCTCTAGGGTCTGTTGACGTTTGTTTACCGGATCGCGTTTGCCCGGATTGGGGCCTGATGCAAGACGGAAATCGCGCCGCGTAGTCGTCTACGCAAGCGATTTTCAACGCGGCAGCAGGCCCCAATCCGGGCAAACCCGAAGGGCCGGTCCGATTTTTGGGGCAGTACGTCGTTACAACTCACTTACTTAACCCGTTAAGCCGCGCTCGTTGCGCCTAGTCCTGCCCCAAAACTCGGACCGGCGCGACCGGTAAACATAGGTCAACAGACCCTAAGCACAGCGACGCGCCGTGGTGGTTCCCACGGCAAGGAGCTGTAACAACGTAGGC
The DNA here is from genome assembly GCA_019234745.1 of Burkholderiales bacterium. Classification (GTDB taxonomy): domain Bacteria; phylum Pseudomonadota; class Gammaproteobacteria; order Burkholderiales; family Chitinimonadaceae; genus JAFAKZ01. The sequence goes on along the minus strand of JAFAKZ010000082.1, from coordinate 1,857 downwards.
AGCCGGTTCTCGCGACTGCCCAAAGGGTTCGATTGATTGGAGCCTGTTTAATCTCTTTTCGCATCGGCGTTCGATGCCATGCTGGATGAAGTGCAAGGCGTAAGACGCGCGGCGGTACGGGTACCGTAAGCGGCTTGCAACGCGGCAATTCGCCGGCATGGCATCGAACCCGGAGGGCCGGACTGGAAAATGGCCATCCACGTTGTTGCGGGCCTTGGCAATAGAACGACTATTGCCGGCGGCCCGCGCCTAGTGCCTGGCCATTTTCCAGCCCGGCGCCGATGCGAAAAGAGATTAAACAGGCTCCGAGGGCGCATTGCCGCGTTGCGGCGCTTGCCCAGGCAGCCAGCCTGGGCTGCGCACTGCGCCTTGCACTGCATCCCTTACCAATTGAACGCGCCTGCCAAAAAGGCCATGAACAAGCTCTAATGACGCCCGACCAATACTGCGAAGACAAGGCCGCGCAAAGCGGCTCCAGCTTCTACTACAGCTTCCGCTTCCTGCCACTGGAAACCCGCAAGGCCATCACGGCCCTATACGCGTTCTGCCGCGAGGTGGACGACGTGGTGGACGAGACGCATGACGACAACGTCGCGCGCACCACGCTCAACTGGTGGCGCAGCGAAGTTGGCAACCTCTATGCCGGCACGCCGCAGCACCCGGTGACGCGCGCGCTCAAGCCGCATGTGGAGCGACTGCACCTGCCGCAGGAGCAGCTGCTGCAGATCATCGACGGCATGGAGATGGACCTCGTGCAGGCCCGCTACAACAGCTTCGCCGACTTGCGCCAATACTGCTATCTGGTGGCCTCCGTCGTAGGCCTCTTGTCCGCGCGCATCTTCGGCTTCAAGGACGAAGCGACACTGATCTATGCGGAAAAGCTGGGACTGGCATTCCAGCTCACCAATATCATACGCGACGTGGGTGAGGATGCCCGCCGTGGGCGCATCTACCTGCCCGTCGAGGAGCTTCAGCGCTTCGAGGTGCCGGCCGCCGACATCCAGAACTACCGCGAGAGCGAGAACTTCGGCAAGCTCATGGCCTTCCAGATTGAGCGGGCCGAAGGCTACTACGCGGAAGCGCTGGCCGCCCTGCCCCGCCAGGACCGCAAGGCGCAACGCGCTGGCCTCGTCATGGCTTCCATTTATCGCGCCACGCTGGATGAGATCAAGCGCGACGGCCCGCAGAAGGTGCTGAACCAGCGCCTGAGCCTGACGCCGGTGCGTAAGCTTTGGCTCGCATGGAAAACGTGGTGGTTCGCGTGAGTACGATCAACAAGCAGCGAATGCGGAAAGCGGTGAGCACCGCCCGTCGGAGCCGGACGTACCCTTGCAGGACACAGGCAAGCGGACAGCGGTGAATCAACGATTCTCGGCTGATTTATTCCGCTCCCCCCAGCCCTCGCTGACGCGAGAAGCGCTATTCGCTTAAGGACGCATGACTAAGCTCCCATTCTCCCCCTGGTACCTCGCTATCGCCGCCACCATCCTTGTGGCGATCCTGGCCGTGGGCTGGCTGGAGATGCGCCAGGCCGACCGCGTGGCGATACGTCGGCGCAAAATGCGCGAGGCGCTGGAACAGTTCCGCATCGTGCGCAAGTATGAGCGTGAAGAAGGCGAGCCGGAACTGTTCATGTACAGCTCGGAGAATTCCAAGCGCCTCTTGGAGCTCAGTAACGAAATCATCAAGCATGGCCACGGCTCCGCCTCCTGGCTCTACTTCATGCCCGAGCGACGCCTGTTCTTCATCCTGGAACTGGTTGCCATCGAGCCGGACGGCAATCTGCACTTCATCCAGACCATCCACCCGATCAAGCCGGACCGCGCACGCCAGGTGCTGTCGCGTTACCCGGAGATG
>JAFAKZ010000148.1 GCA_019234745.1 Burkholderiales bacterium | reverse complement strand
AGGTGCTGGAATACCAGCTCAAGGAACAGCTCTACAACTGGCGCGAAGAAGTGCGCCCGCGCGTGATCGGCAAGTTCGACGAGAAGGGCGAATGGACCCTGCCCGCCGGCAACTGGCTGCTGCCCGCTGCAGGTGAACTGACGCCTGCCATGATCGCGCGCGTCATCGCCAGCCGCATCGCCCGCTTCTACACCAGCCCGGTGATCGAAGAGCGCCTGAAGTTCCTGACGGAAAAGGAACAGTCGCTCAAGAAGAAGCCGCGCGACATCATCCTGCGCCAGCCCTACTTCTGCTCGGGCTGCCCGCACAACACCTCCACCAAGCTGCCGGACGGCTCCGTGGCGCTGGCCGGCATCGGCTGCCATTACATGGCCATGTGGGTGACGCCGGGCACCAAGATGTTCAGCCAGATGGGCGGCGAGGGCGTGACCTGGGCCGGCATCCAGCCGTTTACCGATACGAAGCACGTGTTCGTGAACCTGGGCGACGGCACTTACTTCCACTCGGGCATCCTGGCCATCCGCGCCGCGATCGCTGCCAAGCTCAACATCACCTACAAGCTCTTGTACAACGATGCCGTGGCCATGACGGGCGGCCAGGCCGTGGACGGCACGCTGACGGTGCCGATGCTGACGCGCCAGCTGGAAGCGGAAGGCGTCAACAAGATCGTCATCACCACCGACGAGCCGGAAAAGTACGAAGGCGTACAAGGCCTGGCTGCCGGCATCACCATCCACCACCGCGACGAGCTGGACCGCATCCAGCGCGAGCTGCGCGAGACGATGGGCGTGACCATCCTGATCCACGACCAGACCTGTGCCGCTGAGAAGCGCCGCCGCCGCAAGCGCGGCAAGATGGTCGACCCGGCTCGCCGCGTGTTCATCAACGAACGCGTGTGCGAAGGCTGCGGCGATTGCGGCAAGAAGTCGAACTGCCTGTCCGTCATCCCGACCGAGACGGAATATGGCCGCAAGCGCAAGATCGACCAGAGCTCGTGCAACAAGGACTTCTCCTGCCTCAAGGGCTACTGCCCGAGCTTTGTGACGCTGGAAGGCGAAGTGAAGCCGCGCCGCAGCAAGCTGGGCAAGGATGCCTTCGGTAGCCTGCCGGAACTGCCGGCACCGACCCTGCCGTCCATCGACACGCCGTGGAGTGTGCTGGTGACGGGCGTGGGCGGCACGGGCGTCGTCACCATCGGTGGCGTGCTCGGCGTGGCCGCGCGCATCGACAATATCGGCGCCACGGTGCTGGACCAGACGGGCCTCGCACAGAAGGGCGGCGCTGTGACCACCCATCTGCGCTTCGCCCGCGAGCAGAACCTCTTGCACGCCGTGCGTATCGCCGCCGGTGACGCCAACGCCGTGCTCGGCTGCGATATGGTCGTAAGCGTGACGGACGACTGCCTGGCCAAGATGCGCCACGGCCACACGCGCGCCGTGATCAACAGCTACGAAGCCGCCACCGGCGACGTGCTGAAGAACCCGGATATGCCCTTCCCGTCCCGTACCATGGTCGACACGGTGAAGAACGCTGTCGGCGAGGGCAATCTCGATCAAGTGGATGCCACGCAGATCGCGACCGCCTTGATGGGCGACAGCATCGCCACCAATATGTTCATGCTCGGTTTCGCCTGGCAGCGTGGCCTGATCCCGATCTCGGAAGCGTCCATCATGCGCGCCATCGAGCTCAACGGTGCGGCCATCGACATGAACAAGCAGGCCTTCATCTGGGGCCGCCACACGGCGCACGACCGCATCCGCGTCGAGAAGATTGCCTTCCCTGAAGTGCAGGCTTCCATCAAGCTGGCCAACCAGACGCTGGACGAGTTCATCGCCCGCCGCGTGGCCGACCTCACTGCTTACCAGGATGCCGCCTACGCCGCGCGCTACACGGCCCTGGTCGAAAAGGTACGTAGCGCAGAACACCGCGTCGCGCCCGAGTCGGAAATCCTCACCTGGTCAGTGGCCCGCGCCTACTTCCGCGCCTTGGCCTACAAGGACGAGTACGAAGTGGCGCGTCTGTACACGGACGGCGAATTCCAGCGCCAGCTGGCCGAGCAGTTCGACGGCAGCTACACGCTGAACTTCAGCCTCGGCCCGACCTGGCTGCAGTGGCTGGCCAAGAACGGCCAGCCCAAGAAGTTCAAGCTGGGCGGCTGGGTGATGGGCGCGTTCAAGATGCTGGCCGGCATGAAGGGCCTGCGCGGCAG
>JAFAKZ010000036.1 GCA_019234745.1 Burkholderiales bacterium | reverse complement strand
TGACGATGGGCTGTAGTCGCCGCTTGCGGACTACAGCCCCATGACGACACCCTACTGCCGATGGTATTCTTAAGCCCTTTTTACCCCATCCGACCCCCAAGCGGAGGCAGCAGTGAAAGTATTGGTCGCAGTAAAGCGCGTGGTTGATTACAACGTGAAGGTGCGTTGCAAGAGTGATGGCAGCGATGTGGACATCGCCAACGTCAAGATGTCGATGAACCCCTTCGACGAAATCGCCGTGGAAGAGGCCGTGCGCCTCAAGGAAGCGGGCAAGGCGACGGAAATCGTCGTGGTGTCGCTCGGTGTGAAGCAGTGCGAAGAGACACTGCGTACGGCGCTGGCCATGGGTGCCGACCGCGCCATCCATGTGGAAACGGACGTGGCCCTGCAGCCCCTGGCCGTGGCCAAGCTCTTGAAAGCGGTGGCCGACCGCGAGCAGCCGCAGCTGGTCATCCTGGGCAAGCAGGCCATCGACGACGATGCAAACCAGACGGGCCAGATGCTGGCCGCGCTGATGAACGCGCCACAAGGCACCTTCGCCTCCAAGGTGGAAGTGGCCGGCGACAAGCTCAACGTCACGCGTGAAATCGACGGCGGCCTGGAAACGGTATCGCTCACGCTGCCCGCCATCGTGACCACCGACCTGCGCCTGAACGAGCCGCGCTATGTGAAGCTGCCAAACATCATGGCCGCCAAGAAGAAGCCGCTCGATAAGCTGACCCCAGCCGACCTGGGCGTCGACGCTGCGCCGCACCTGAAGACGCTGAAGGTATCCGAGCCGCCCGTGCGCAAGGCCGGTATCAAGGTGGGCTCGGTTGCCGAGCTGGTGGCAAAACTCAAGAATGAAGCAAAGGTGATCTGACCATGACAGTTCTCGTCATCGCCGAACACGACAACGCCCACCTGCGGGCCTCCACCCTCAATACCGTGACCGCCGCCAGCAAGCTGGGTGGCGATGTGCACGTGCTGGTCGCCGGCCACAACGCCGGTGCCGCCGCCGAGGCCGCCGCCAAGCTTGCCGGCGTCGCCAAGGTGCTACTGGCCGACGGCGCCCACCTGGGCCACCAGCTGGCCGAGAACCTGACGCCCGTAGTCGTGGAGCTTGCCAAGTCCTACAGCCATATCCTGGCGCCCGGCTCCACCTTCGGCAAGAACGTGCTGCCGCGCGTGGCCGCCTTGCTGGATGTCGCCCAGGTGTCCGACGTGACGGCCATCGTCTCGGCCGACACCTTCGAGCGCCCGATCTACGCGGGCAATGTGATCGCCACCGTGCAGTCCAGCGACCCGATCAAGGTGCTGACGGTACGGACCACGGCCTTCGACGCCGCCGCCACGGGTGGCTCCGCTGCTATCGAAACGATTGCTGCCGGCGCCGACGCAGGCAAGTCCGCCTTCGTCTCGCAAGAGCTGACCAAGAGCGACCGCCCCGAACTGGGCGCCGCCAAGGTTATCGTCTCGGGCGGCCGTGCGCTGGGTTCCAGCGAGCAGTTCCATGGCGTGCTCGAGCCCCTGGCCGACAAGCTGGGCGCCGCCATCGGCGCGAGCCGCGCTGCGGTGGATGCAGGTTACGCACCGAACGACTACCAGGTGGGCCAGACGGGCAAGATCGTCGCCCCGCAGCTGTATATCGCCGTCGGTATCTCCGGCGCGATCCAGCACCTGGCCGGCATGAAGGACTCCAAGGTCATCGTCGCCATCAACAAGGACGAGGAAGCCCCGATCTTCACCGTGGCCGACTACGGCCTGGTGGCAGACCTGTTTACGGCCGTACCGGAACTGATTGCGGAACTGAGCAAGTAAGACAAAAAAACGGTCACATCGAAAATGTGGCCGTTTTTTAGGAGTCGTTAACAAAACCATTCTGGCGTTGTTGTGCAAACTTGCCGTACAAACCGTACTGTCTTCGTTTGCACGCCTAGCCAGAACCGCTTCGCTGGATTTTGTTAACGACTCTTTTTGGACTATCTATTCAAGCAAGCGCTCGAACTGGAGACACCATGAGCTACCACGCCCCCCTCGCCGATATGCGTTTCGTGTTGAACGAACTGGCCGGCCTGAACGAAATCACCGCCCTGCCCGGCTTTGAAGACGTGAACCCGGAACTGGTCGACGCCATCCTGGAAGAAGCCGGCAAGCTGGCCAGCAATGTGCTAGCCCCGCTCAACCGTGTGGGCGACCTGCACGGCAACAAGCTGGCCGATGGCGTGGTAACGACGGCACCGGGCTTCAAGGAGGCTTACCAGCAGTTCGTGGAAAACGGCTGGGTGGGCCTGCACGCGCCGGCCGACTTCGGCGGCCAAGGTATGCCCAACCTGGTGGCGACGGCCGTGGAAGAGATGTGGAAGTCGTCCAATATGGCCTTCTCGCTGTGCCCGCTGCTGACGCTGGGCGCCATTGCAGCCATCGAGCACCATGCCTCGGACGAACTGAAGGCCATCTACCTGCCCAAGATGAGCGAAGGCAGTTGGACGGGCACCATGAACCTGACGGAACCGCAAGCCGGTTCCGACCTGGCGCAGGTACGCAGCAAGGCCGTGCCCGTGGGCGACGGCACCTACAAGATCAGCGGCCAGAAGATTTTCATCACCTATGGTGAGCACGATATGTCGGAAAACATCGTGCACCTCGTACTGGCTCGCCTGCCCGATGCACCGGCCGGCGTGAAGGGGATTTCGCTGTTCGTCGTACCGAAGTTCATGGTGAATGCGGACGGCAGCCTGGGTGCGCGCAATGACGTGAAGTGCGTGTCCATCGAGCACAAGATGGGCATCCATGGCAGCCCGACCTGCGTGATGAGCTACGGCGACAACGGCGGTGCCATCGGCTACCTGGTCGGCCAGGAAAACCGTGGCCTGTCCTATATGTTCACCATGATGAACGCCGCCCGCCTGGGCGTGGGCGTGGAAGGCATGGCGCTGGCCGAGGCCGCCACGCAGAAGGCGGTGGCCTATGCGCGCGACCGCGTGCAGAGTCGCGAACTGGGTTCGGAAGACCCGGCCCCCGTCGCCATCATCCGCCACCCGGACGTACGCCGCATGCTGATGACCATGCGTGCGCTCACCGAGGCCGAACGCGCCCTCACCTACTTCGCCTGCGGTGCGCTGGACCGCGCCACGCGCCACCCGGAAGCCTTGGAACAGCAGAAGTGGAACGCCGTGGTCGGCTTCCTCACACCCATCGTCAAGGCCTGGAACACGGAAAACGCCAGCCGCATCGCCAGCCTGGGCGTGCAGGTGCACGGCGGCATGGGTTTTATCGAGGAGACGGGCGCGGCCCAATTCCTGCGCGACTCGCGCATCAGCGCCATCTACGAAGGCACGACAGGCATCCAGGCCATGGACCTGGTGGGCCGCAAGACGGCTGCGGAAAAGGGCATGACGGCCAAGGCCCTGCTGGCCGACGTAGGCAATGTGGCGAGCCAGCTTGCCGCGGCGGGCCTGGGTGACTTGGCCGAATCGCTCAACAAGTCACTGAGCCACGCGCGCTCGGCCGTGAACTATGTGATCGAGCAATTCGAAGGCAAGCCGCGCGAGGTGGCAGCCGGCTCCGTGCCCTTCCTGGAACTGATGGGCCTGGTCCTGGGTGGCTGGCAGATGGGCCGCGCCGCGCTGGTCGCCAAGCAGAAGCTGGCCGCCAACGATGGCGACGCCGCCTTCTACGAAGCCAAGCTCACCACTGTGCGTTTCTACACCCAGTACCTGCTGCCACAGACTGCCAGCCTGGTGGACGTGATCCTGCATGGCGGGGACAGTGTGATGGCGCTGCCGGAAGAGGCGTTCTGATCGGATTGACTGCAGCGAATAAGCCGCCTTCGGGCGGCTTTTTCATTTTCACGCGCCCATGGCGGTGGATATGCCACATTTACCGCTAGGGAGCCGATTGGTCCAGGCGCGCGCTTGCACACCACGCGGACCCACGCCGGTCGTCGTCGCAATGAAACACTTTACCCCAAATGAGGGATGCGATATCGGTGGCGTTTGACTAAGAAATGGGTGTGGGATCGCGCTCGCCCCGGCTTTGCAGCCTAGGCGTAGATGTCCCGATATCGAAAGACCGCGATGCGACCAACGGGCTCCGGCCCCTATGAACAATTCAGCTTTCTCTCCACCCTGCCAGCGTCGCGCGCCAATGCGCGCTTTGCGCTCTGCTTCGCCGCAGGTTCGGCGCTCCTGTTTGCGCTGACGGCGCCGTTCGCCCAGCACCATCTAGCGCCCGTTTCTGCCTTTATTCCTGCCTATCAGTCGGCCTTGGTCGTCAACGACCTGATTACCGCCATCCTGCTGCTGGGACAATTCGCCATCCTGCGTAGCCGTGCGCTGCTGGCGCTGGCCACGGGCTATCTGTTCACCGCCTGCATGGCGATCGCGCACGCACTCAGCTTCCCAGGCTTGTTCG
>JAFAKZ010000214.1 GCA_019234745.1 Burkholderiales bacterium | reverse complement strand
AGAAATCGTCGATACGGCCAAGCGCACCGGCGCCGTCGTCAAGGGCCCGGTTCCCCTGCCGACCAAGATCGAGCGTTTCGACGTTCTGCGTTCGCCGCACGTGAACAAGACCTCGCGCGACCAGCTCGAGATCCGCACGCACCTGCGCCTGATGGACATCGTCGACCCGACGGACAAGACCGTTGACGCCCTGATGAAGCTGGATCTGCCGGCTGGCGTGGACGTGGAAATCAAGCTGCAGTAAGTAGTTACGTTACTGAGCTGCATGCTTTAGTGAAGAGCCCGGCAAAGCCGGGCTTTTTACTTTTGTGAAACCTTAGGCAACGCTTGATTCTTTATTGAATCCACTCCCCTCCGCCCCTCGCCGCCGCGAGGGGAACCTCGCTCCGCTCGAAGCGGCAGCGCTCTTTCGGAGATGCTCGATGTGCTTGGGGCGCCTGCAGCGACTCCCGAAGGGTAGTGATTGCATCGCGTGTGGCATGTTGACCGCCCTTGGACTTGTCAGATCGAAAGGCGGCATTTCGGAGTCGCTGGCAAATGCTGCTGGTTAGCGGGTGGGTTTCAGGTGCTGCCGCGACTTCGTGCGTCGAGCATTGTCGAGAGTGAGAGGCTGCATCGAGCGAAGCGAGGTTCCCCTCGCGGCGGCGAGGGGCGGAGGGGCGGGGAATCGATAAAGCAATACGCCGCTTGAGCCCGCTCTGCACGTAAGCGCCCGGGTTCCCCGGGCGAACGCTGTCAATTCAATAACTTGTTGCGTTTGTGGAGTGTCTTGCATTAGAATCGCGGGCTCGCCCCATTCCGTTTTCGGTTTTGGGCGGCCCGCGACTGCATTTCGATGCTTAGGCGCGCAAATGCGGGGCGGATTTTTCGTTGCGTCAGCCAATCGTAGCTGACCCTTTGAAAGGAAATAACGATGAGCTTAGGTCTTATCGGGCGCAAGGTCGGTATGACCCGCGTCTTCGCCGATGATGGTATCTCCATCCCGGTGACGGTGCTGGATCTGTCGTCCAATCGCGTCACGCAAATCAAGACGCAGGCAACGGATGGCTATGATGCCGTCCAAGTAACCTATGGCGAGCGTCGCGCCAGCCGTGTGAACAAGGCCCAAGCTGGCCACTTCGCAAAGGCTGCCGTGGAAGCGGGCCGTGGGTTGCATGAATTCTCGCTGACGGCTGAGCAGATTGCCCAGTTCCAGCCGGGTTCGCAAATCTCCGTGGAAATCTTCACCGTGGGTCAGCTGGTCGATGTGACTGGTACCTCCCAGGGTAAGGGCTTCACCGGCGTGATCAAGCGTCACAACTTCTCGTCTAACCGCGCGTCGCACGGTAACTCCCGTTCGCACAACACGCCGGGTTCCATCGGTCAGGCGCAGGATCCGGGTCGCGTTTTCCCGGGTAAGCGCATGGCTGGCCAGTACGGTAACGTCAAGAGCACCGTGCAGAACCTGGAAGTGGTCCGTGTCGATGCCGAGCGTGGTCTGCTGCTCGTCAAGGGTGCAGTGCCGGGCTCCAAGGGCAATGACGTGGTCGTGCGTCCCGCAGTGAAGGCAGGTGCGTAATGGAACTCAAAGTCATCAATGCAAGCGGCCAAGCTGCCGCCAGCGTGACCGCTTCCGACGCCCTGTTCGGTCGCGATTACAACGAAGACCTGGTGCATCAGGTCGTCACCGCCTATCTGGCCAATGCCCGTAGCGGCAACCGCGCCCAGAAGGGCCGTGCCGAAGTGCACCACACGACGAAGAAGCCGTGGCGCCAAAAGGGTACGGGCCGTGCTCGTGCCGGTATGTCGTCCTCCCCGCTGTGGCGTGGTGGTGGTCGTATTTTCCCGAACTCGCCTGACGAGAACTTCACCCAGAAGGTCAACCGCAAGATGTACCGCGCTGGCCTGGCGACCATCCTGTCGCAACTGGTGCGTGAGGAGCGTCTGGTGGTGGTCGATCAGTTCGTTGCTGAAACCCCCAAGACCAAGGCTTTTGCACAAAAGCTGGCTGCCATGGGTGTTGCCGAGCGCACGCTGATCGTCACGGACAACCTCGACGAGAACCTCTACCTCGCTTCGCGCAACCTGCCGAACGTGCTCGTGCTCGAGCCTTCGCAAGCCGACCCGGTCAGCCTGGTCCGCTTCAAGAAGGTCATCGTGACGCGCGAAGCACTGAAGCAAATTGAGGAGATGCTGGCATGACTCAATTGAATGAAGAGCGTTTGCTCCAGGTGCTGCTGGCTCCCGTGATCTCTGAAAAGAGCACCATGGTTGCCGACAAGTACGAAACGGTTGTCTTCCGCGTTGTCAGCGATGCCACCAAGCCGGAAATCAAGGCTGCGGTCGAGCTGCTGTTCAAGGTACAGGTCGAAGCCGTTCAGGTTAGCAACGTCAAGCCCAAGCAAAAGCGTTTCGGCCGCAATGTCGGCGTGCGCAAAGGCTGGAAGAAGGCTTACGTTGCCCTCAAGCCAGGTCAAGAAATTGACCTGCAGAATGCGCAGTAAGGAGAACGACGATGCTGGTTAAAGTAAAGCCAACTTCCCCCGGTCGCCGTGGTCTGGTCAAGGTCGTTAATCCCGATCTGCACAAGGGCCGTCCTTATGCGCCGCTGGTTGAATCGCAAAGCAAGAACGCCGGTCGTAACAACCGTGGTGTGATCACTGTTCGCCATCAAGGCGGCGGTCACAAACAGCACTACCGTATGATCGACTTCCGTCGCAACAAGGATGGCATCGTCGCCACCGTGGAGCGCCTGGAATACGATCCGAACCGTACTGCGCACATCGCACTGCTGTGCTACGCCGATGGCGAACGTCGCTACATCATCGCTCCGCGTGGCCTGAAGGTCGGTGCGCAAGTGGTGAGTGGCTCGGAAGCCCCGATCAAGGCTGGCAACACCCTGCCGCTGCGTAACATCCCCGTCGGTAGCACCATCCACTGCATCGAGATGCAACCTGGCAAGGGCGCGCAGCTGGCTCGCTCCGCTGGCACCTCGGTTCAGCTGTTGGCCCGCGAAGGTGCTTACGCTCAGCTGCGTCTGCGCTCTGGCGAAATCCGCAAGGTGCACGTCGATTGCCGCGCCACCATCGGTGAAGTGAGCAACGAAGAGCACAACCTGCGCAAGATCGGCAAGGCCGGTGCTGTGCGTTGGCGTGGTATCCGCCCGACCGTTCGCGGTGTGGCAATGAACCCGATCGATCACCCGCATGGTGGTGGTGAGGGCAAGACTGGCGAAGGCCGTGTTCCGGTCAGCCCGTGGGGCACCCCGACGAAGGGTTACCGCACGCGTCGCAACAAGCGCACCAGCAACATGATCGTGCGCCGTCGGTATTCGAATAAGGGGTAATTAGACATGGCACGTTCCATCAAAAAAGGCCCGTTCGTCGACGCACATCTGCTGAAGAAGATCGAAGCCGTGCGCGCTACCAACGACAAGCGCCCGATCAAGACCTGGTCGCGTCGTTCGACCGTTCTGCCGGATTTCGTCGGCCTGACCATTGCTGTGCACAACGGCAAGCAGCATGTTCCCGTGTATGTGAACGAGAACATGGTGGGTCACAAGCTGGGCGAATTCTCGCTGACCCGTACGTTCAAGGGTCACGCGGCCGACAAGAAAGCCAAGAAGTAAGGTGACGCTATGCATACATCTGCAATTTTGACAGGCGCTCGCCTCTCGGCTCAAAAAGCACGTCTGGTCGCCGACCTGGTGCGCGGCAAGCCGGTTGAGCAAGCGATCAACATCCTGACCTTCAGCCCGAAGAAGGGCGCGGTCATCATCAAGAAGCTGTTGCTCTCGGCCATCGCAAATGCCGAGCACAACGACGGCGCCGACATCGACGCCCTCAAGGTGACGACCATCTATGTGGACAAGGGACCGAGTCTCAAGCGTTTCTCCGCCCGTGCAAAGGGCCGGGGCAACCGCATCGAGAAGCAGACCTGCCACATCCACCTGACCGTGGGCGAGTGAGGACGATATGGGCCAGAAAATTCATCCGACGGGTTTCCGTCTCGCAGTAAACAAGAACTGGGCATCGAAGTGGTACGCGAGCAGCAAGAACTTCCCGGCTATGCTCGCCGAAGACATCAAGGTGCGTGAGTTCCTGAAGAAAAAGTTGGCACATGCCTCTGTCGGCCGCATCGTGATCGAGCGTCCGGCGAAGAACGCCCGCATTACCATTCACAGCGCCCGTCCCGGCGTCGTGATCGGCAAGAAGGGTGAGGACATCGAGATCCTGAAGCGCGACCTGGTCAAGCTGATGGGTGTGCCCGTTCACATCAACATCGAAGAAATCCGCAAGCCGGAAATCGATGCGCAAGTGATCGGTGACTCCATCGCGGCCCAGCTGGAAAAGCGTGTGATGTTCCGCCGCGCCATGAAGCGCGCTATGCAGAACGCCATGCGCCTGGGCGCCCAGGGCATCAAGATCATGTCGTCGGGCCGTCTGAACGGTATCGAAATCGCCCGTACCGAATGGTACCGTGAAGGTCGTGTGCCCCTGCACACTCTGCGCGCCGACATCGATTACGCGACGTCCGAAGCCAAGACCACCTACGGGATCATCGGTATCAAGGTGTGGGTTTACAAAGGCGAAGTGAAGGCCGGCGAACAAGTGGTCGCCCAGCCGGAGCAAGCCGAACGCAAGCCGCGAAAGGGGCCTCGAAATGCTGCAGCCAACTAGACTCAAGTACCGCAAACAGCAGAAGGGCCGCAACACCGGTATCGCGACCACGGGTAACAAGGTCAGCTTTGGTGAATGGGGTCTGAAGGCTATCGGCCGCGGCCGTATCACCGCCCGCCAGATCGAAGCTGCTCGTCGTGCCATGACCCGCTACATCAAGCGTGGTGGCCGCGTGTGGATCCGTATCTTCCCGGACAAGCCGATCTCCTCCAAGCCCGCCGAAGTCCGTATGGGTAACGGTAAGGGTAGCCCGGAGTATTACGTCGCTGAAATTCAGCCTGGCAAGGTGCTGTACGAGATGGACGGCGTGGACGAAACAATCGCCCGCGAAGCCTTCCGTCTGGCTGCCGCCAAGCTGCCGATCGCGACGACGTTCGTAACCCGACATGTGGGGCAGTGAGATGAAAGCGACTGAAATGCGTACCAAGTCGGTCGACGAGCTCAAGACCGAGCTCACCTCGCTCCTGAAGGCCCAGTTCGGCCTGCGCATGCAGCTGGCTACCCAGCAGCTTGCCAAGACCAGCGAACTGAAGCGCGTTCGCCGCGATATCGCGCGCGTTCGCACCATCCTGGCTGAGAAGGTGGCGTGATCATGACCGAAACCAAACTGAAGCGTACGCTGACCGGCACCGTGGTCAGCAACAAGATGGACAAGACCGTGACCGTGCTGGTCGAGCGCAAGGTTAAGCACCCGCTCTACGGCAAGATCATCCGTCTGTCCAAGAAGTACCATGCGCACGACGAAGCCAACGCCTATGGCGAAGGCGACGTGGTGACCATCGAAGAGACGCGTCCGTTGTCCAAGACCAAGTCCTGGATCGTGACGAGCCTCGTCGAAAAGGCTCGCACTGCCTGATTGAAAGTAAATAACGGAAGTTATTCCGTTTTTTGCTGGTAGTACTTGCCAGGGCATTCTACTTCGTGTAGGATGCCCTGCTTTCCATCCTGCGTCCGCAAAAAGCCGTCTGGTTCGATGTGGGGGTGGGGTTATTTTCCCCGTACGGGGTCCAAAACTGGCCGTCGTGCCGTGGCTTGCTGCGGCGCTGCCGCGTAGTACGCTGGCGGTTTTTGACGGGTTAAGTTGGAGGTTTAGTTCCGATGATTCAAATGCAATCCATGCTGGAGGTTGCAGACAACACCGGTGCGCGTTCCGTGATGTGCATCAAGGTGTTGGGCGGCTCCAAGCGTCGTTACGCCTCGGTAGGCGACGTTATCAAGGTGAGCATCAAGGATGCAGCGCCGCGCGGCCGCGTGAAGAAGGGCGACGTTTACAACGCCGTCGTTGTTCGCACCGCCAAGGGTGTTCGTCGTCCGGATGGCCAGCTCATCAAGTTTGATGGCAATGCCGCCGTGCTCCTCAACAACAAGCTCGAGCCGATCGGCACCCGTATCTTTGGGCCCGTTACGCGTGAACTGCGTACCGAACGCTTCATGAAGATCGTCTCGTTGGCGCCGGAAGTGCTGTAAGGAGTACGCGCATGAACAAGATTAAGAAGGGCGACGAAGTCGTCGTCATCACCGGTAAGGACAAGGGCAAGCGCGGCACTGTGCTGAGCGTGCTCGAGGACAAGGTTGTGGTCGAAGGCGTGAACGTTGCCAAGAAGCACCAGAAGCCGAACCCCATGAAGGGTGAAGCGGGTGGCATCGTGGACAAGACCATGCCGATCCACGTTTCCAACGTAGCCATCTTCAATCCCGCCACCAAGGCTGCGGATCGCGTTGGCTTCAAGCTGCTCGACGACGGCAAGAAGGTTCGTGTCTTCAAGTCGAACGGCGAAGTCGTCGGGGGCTAAGGGGTAGAACATGGTTCGTTTGCAAGAATTCTACAAAGACTCCGTCGTTCCGCAGCTGACCAAGCAATTCGGCTATAAGTCGGTCATGGAAGTGCCGCGGATCGAAAAGATCACGATCAACATGGGCGTCGGCGAAGCCGTTGCCGACAAGAAGGTCATGGAACACGCCGTTGGCGACCTGACCAAGATTGCCGGCCAGAAGCCCGTTGTCACGCTGTCCAAGAAGTCGATCGCCGGCTTCAAGATTCGCGACAACTACCCGGTTGGTTGCAAGGTAACCCTGCGTCGTGAACGCATGTACGAATTCCTGGATCGCCTGGTGACTGTCGCCATTCCGCGTATCCGTGACTTCCGTGGTGTGTCTGGCAAGTCGTTCGACGGCCGTGGCAACTACAACATGGGCGTGAAGGAACAGATCATTTTCCCGGAAATCGAGTACGACAAGATCGACGCGATCCGTGGCATGAACATTACCATCACGACGACTGCGAAGACCGACGAAGAAGCCCGTGCGCTGCTCGCCGCCTTCAAGTTTCCGTTCAAGAACTGAGGTTTGCCATGGCTAAACTCGCTTTGATCAACCGTCAGGAAAAGCGCGAAAAGCTGGTGGCGAAGTACGCCGCCAAGCGCGAACAGCTGATGGCAATCATCAATGACCAGAACCTGTCCGACGAAGAGCGCTTTGCTGCTCGTCTGAAGCTGCAGGCCCTGCCGCGCAACGCCAACCCGACCCGCCTGCGCAACCGCTGCAGCGTGACTGGTCGTCCCCGTGGCGTGTTCCGCAAGTTCGGCCTCGGCCGTAACAAGCTTCGTGAAATCGCCATGCGTGGCGAGATCCCGGGCGTCGTCAAGGCCAGCTGGTAAGGAGATCACGAATGAGTATGCATGATCCCATCGCCGATATGCTGACCCGCATCCGTAACGCTCAGCGTGCGGACAAGCAATCGGTGACGATGCCCTCGTCCAAGCTGAAGGTCGCGATCGCTCGCGTTCTGAAGGACGAAGGTTATATTGAACAGTTCGCCGTGCGCGAAGCTGACAACAAGGCCCAGCTCGATATCGAGCTCAAGTACTACGCCGGCCGTCCGGTTATCGAGCGCATCGAACGCGTCTCGAAGCCTGGCCTGCGTATCTACAAGGGCGTGAACGACATTCCGACGGTCATGAATGGCCTCGGCATCGCCATCGTCTCCACCTCCCATGGTGTGATGACCGACCGCAAGGCTCGCGCCCAAGGTATCGGTGGCGAACTGCTGTGCTATGTGGCTTAAGGGGGAAACATGTCTCGCGTAGCTAAAAACCCCATCGCATTGCCCAAGGGCGTTGAAGTCAAGATCGCCGGCGGCGAAATCGTGGTCAAGGGTCCCCTTGGCACGGCAACGCGCCCGGTGAACGATGCTGTCGAAATGAAGCTGGAAAACGACACGCTGACTTTTGCCGCTCGTGATGAAAGCAAGCATGCACGTGCCATGTCGGGCACGATGCGCGCCCTGTTGGCCAATATGGTAACCGGCGTATCCACGGGCTTCCAGCGCAAGCTGAATCTCGTGGGCGTGGGTTATCGTGCCCAGGCGCAAGGTGACACGCTCAATCTGACGTTGGGTTTCTCCCACCCCGTGGCGCACAAGATGCCCGCTGGTGTGAAGGTCGAGACCCCGTCCCAGACGGAAATCATCCTGAAGGGCGTGGATAAGCAGCAGGTCGGTCAGGTAGCCGCCGAAGTTCGTGCATATCGTGCACCCGAACCCTACAAGGGCAAGGGCGTTCGGTATTCCGACGAAGTGGTGGTCCTGAAAGAGACCAAGAAGAAGTAATCGAGGCTGAAGATCATGGACAAGATAGAAACTCGCTTGCGCAGGGCCCGCAAAACCCGTGCCCGTATCGCGGAGTTGAAGATGGTGCGCCTGACGGTGCATCGCTCCAACAGCCACATCTACGCTCAGGTCATCGATGCGACCAGCAGCAAGGTGCTCGCCAGCGCCTCGACGCTCGAGGCGGAGGTCCGCAAGGACGTCGCCAACGGCGGCAACGTTGCTGCAGCCGCTCTCGTTGGCAAGCGCATCGCCGAAAAGGCGAAGGCTGCCGGCGTGACGACCGTCGCGTTTGACCGTTCGGGCTTCCACTACCACGGCCGCGTCAAGGCGCTGGCCGAAGCGGCACGTGAAGCCGGCCTCGAATTCTAAGGAGTCACACAATGGCTAAGACTGATATCGAAGATCGCGGCGA
>JAFAKZ010000429.1 GCA_019234745.1 Burkholderiales bacterium | reverse complement strand
ACTACTGCTGGACGAGCCGACCAACCACCTCGACCTGGAGATGCGCCACGCCTTGACGCTGGCGCTGCAGGACTACGTGGGCGCGATGATCGTCGTATCGCACGACCGTCATCTGCTACGCGCGACGACCGACCGCTTCTGGTTGGTCGAGAGCGGGCGTGTCAGCGTGTTCGATGGCGACTTGGACGACTATAAGCGTTATCGTGACCAGGACAGCGGGGAGGCTGCGGCCAGCGAGGCGCCAACGGACGCCGGTCCCGATCGCAAGGCGCAAAAACGCGCCGAGGCAGAGGCGCGGCAGAAGCTGTCGGCCTTGCGCAAGCCGCTGGAGAAAGAGCTGGGCCAGGTCGAGGCAAACTTGGCGGCGTTCACCGAGGAAAAGGCCCGATTGGATGAAGCGCTGGCCGGTGACGCAATCTACGCGCCCGATGCCAAGGAACGCCTGAAGGATACGGTACGCCGCCAATCGGAGCTGGAGGTGCGCCTGGGTGAGCTGGAAGCACGCTGGCTGACCTTGCAGGAGCAGCTGGAAGCGCTTGCCATCGAGGCCCTGTAAGCCACACAGCCATTCCCGAACACGTCCAAACCATGCCTACCGATGATATTGCCTTACCATCACAAGCCGCACCTTCCAGCGGCTTGAGACGGGTGGCGATTCCCGCCCTGTTCTTCTTGCTGGGGGTGCTCTACGCCAGCTGGGCGGCCCGCTTACCGACCATACGCGAGACGCTGTCGCTGGATGCGGCGCGCCTGGGCACGGTGCTGCTGGGCGGCGGGATCGGCTCGGTGCTGTCCTACCCGCTGGCCGCCTGGTTGGTAGGCCATCACGGCGCCCGGCACGCGGCGCTGTGGGCAGGCCTGGGCTTGGCAGCCCTGTTTCCCATGCTGCCCTGGATAGGCGACTGGCGTGGCCTGATGCTGGGCCTGCTATTGCTGGGCGTGCTGACCAGCAGCTTCGACGTGGCAATCAATGCGCTGGGCGCCGAAGCGGAGCAGGACGCCGGGCGACCCATCATGTCCATGCTGCACGCCTGGTTTTGCGTCGGGACGTTCGTCGGCGCCTTGCTGGGCAGCCTGGTAGCGTATTGGGGCATCTCGCCCGCGCTGCATTTCGGCGTGGTCAGCCTCGTGATGGTCGCCGTCATTGTACCGACCAATAACAGCTTGCCCTGCGACCGTCCGACGGCAGAGGCCTCTGGCGGCCACTTCACCATTCCTCATGGCGCCTTGATCGCGCTGGGGCTGATCGCCTTCCTCGGTGCCGTATCGGAAGGGTCGTTGACGAACTGGATTCCGCTCTACTTGCGCGAACATCTGCATGCCAGCATTGGCACGGCACCACTTGGCTATGCAGCCTTTGCCGGCGCCATGTTGGCGGCGCGGCTCGTGGGTGATCGGTTGAAGGAGCGCGTGGGCGCACGACGCTTGTTGAGCGCCAGTAGTCTTGTTGGGGCTGCGGGCATAGGCTTGGCGGTGATCGCGCCTTCTGTCGCCCTGAGCATACCGGGCTTGGTGCTCGCTGGCTTGGGCGTGGCGGCCGTGTTCCCCTGCATTTTCAGCGCTGCTGGCCGGGAAGGCGCTGGTGCATTGGCCAGCGTGGCGACGCTAGGCTATGCAGGCGGTCTGTTCGGCCCGCCGCTCATGGGTTTTGTGGTGCACTGGCATGGGATGCAGGCCGGCTTCGTGGTGCTGGCTGCGATCAGCATTGCCGTCAGCATCGCAGGTGGCAGGGCGCGCCTACTGAAATAGCGCTTACGGCGCGGGCCGAGCGTTTGCCGGATCGAGACCGCGCCAGAGCAGGTCGACCAGTTGCGGGACGATCTTGTCCAAGTCGACGATATCCGGGTTCACCAGCCAGGCCATGACGAGCCCGTCCATCAGGGCGCTCCAGAAAGTGGCGAGCAGCGCCGGGTCGGCTGGCGGCGACTGGTGGCGCGCGGCATGCTGCTGGGCGATGACGTCGGCCGAGATGCGATAGGTCTGGCGATAGGCTGTAGCCAAGCGCTCGCGTACTTCCGGCTCGCGCGCCTGGCTCATGAATTCCAGGAACAGGCGTGGCCAATCGGGGTCTTCCTTGACGCGCGATAGTACGCCGCACAGCAATGACTTGAGGCTGTCCTTCGGGTCTGCCGCAAGGGCTTCCGGCGAAACTGCATCGGGGACATGCTGCTCGGCCGTGCCCTGAAAGCGGCTGTCGAGTAGTGCGAAGAACAGGTCGTTCTTGCTCTTGAAATGCCAGTACACGGCCCCCTTGGTGAGGCCGGCGTCAGCCGCCACTTCGTCGAGCGAGGCACCGAGGAAGCCTTTGCGGGCGAAGACGCGTGCGGCGGCTTCCAATACCCGGTCGCGCGTATCGAGCGGCCCAGACGCTTCGCCTGATAGTAGCGCCGCCAATCCATCGCGTGGGCCGAGCACGCGCTTTACTGTCTGCCAGGGCAGGCCAGCCTCGCCTGCGATCTCGCCATAGTTGAGGCTTTCGACCGGGCGCTTCTCGGCCAGGCGGCGCAATGCCGCCATCGAGCGCTGTCGCGCCGTCGCGGCGTCCACCGTCGATTCAAGCTCGTTGGCAGTTGGTTGGTTCAAGGCCGATACCTCAAATAAGCATACCGGTTGGTATTTTATTTGGCGAAAGTCCGTATGTAAAGGATTATATCGGCGTATTGAGGGTAACTGCTTAATAAGCACTTATTCGTAAATTGGCTGCTGTTTCTGATTTGCCCTCTTTTGTACCGCGCCACCTTGCCGATTCTTGTCGTGGAAACCGCTCAGGCTGTGAGTCGACCTCATGACCGGCACAAGAAGGCCGCGTCGTCCACTCGCTGTCTATGTGTCGGCAAGTCCTAATATCTTCCCTTGGGAGTGTCTCCAAATAGCGCAGTCTGCGCGCATCGCGCCGAATTTCGTCCAATCTCTACGGCGGGCGATGGCTATATTGCATAGAAAGGATGGACCGACAAACCGCCATGGGCCGATGAACGCCGCAGCACTTCCCCTTCCTCCATCGCAGTGGTGGCGGCAGTTTGCACTGCTGCTCGTGCCGCTCGCCTCGCTGACTCTGCTGATGTGCCTGTGGCTGCATCATGCCGAGCGTACCGCCGTGCTCGATTCGACCGCAGCTGCGTGCGAATCGCAACTCAAGGCCATCGGCGCCGACGTATCGGTTGCCATGAGCGAAAGTGCCACCGATGCATTGGTCGTGTCCGTCAACCCGTCCGTGACGCAAGTAGCAGGTAGCGCCGAGGGTGGCTGGCAACCGATTGGCGACATCCTGGTGCAACTGCTGCGCAGCAAGCCCATCTATGACCGGGCGCGCGTCCTCGACTTGAATGGGGATGAGCGCACCGGGGTGAGCCTGAATGGTGGTGACCCGATGTTGGTGCCGCAGCGCGAGCTGAAGAATGAGCGCGGCAAGGAATACTTCGAGCTTGCCCGTAACCTCGGCCGCGGCAAGGTATTCGTATCGTCCATGGACTTGCAAACCGAGGGCGGCAAGCCGGTGACGCCGTTCAAGGCTCTGGTGCGCTTCGTCACCCCGATATACGACGCGGACGGCATCAAGCGCGGGTTGCTGGTGCTCGACCTTATCGCCAACCAGTTGCTGGAGCAGATTCACGAGTCGGCGCCCGAGCACGTCGATATCTGGCTGGTCGACCAGTCGGGCCAATGGATGATGGGGGGGCTGCCGGAAGACGAGTTCAATCGGCAGACGGGCAAGGGCATGAGTCTGGCGGAGCGGAACCCTGTCCTGTTCAACACCATGATGCACGGCGACCTGAGTCACTTGGTCCAGGACGGCGACCTATGGGTGTTCCACAAGATGCAGCCGGTGGAGACGGGTGCACGCCAGCGTCTGAGTGGTCTGCCTGTGAAGATGGTCAGTTCGTTGCGCAACGACGCTTGGTACCTGGTGCTGCATTACGATGCCGACGCTCTGGCCATATTGATGGCCCAATCCGGGCGCACCATAACGTGGTTTGCCGTGCTCGCTGGCGTGCTGTCCGTCGCCATATCCGCACTGTTGGCGACTTTCTTCCGCCGTTCGGCTGCCAAAGCGACGGCAGAAGCCGCTTATTTCCGTCTGTTTGAACATGCTCCGGTCGGCGTCGTGGTGCTCGACGCAGTAGGCAATGGCCTGTTCTTCAACCAGGCGTGGACGGAGCTAAGCGGGATGGATGCCAATGTGTCGCTCGACTCGGGTTGGCTCACCTGCGTGGACGCCAACGACCAAGCTGCCCTGCGCGAGGCTTGGCGCAAGGTGGACGAACTCAATGTCGAGCAGTTCATCGAAGTCCGCCTGCGTCGGCCCGATGCACGCGTACGTTGGGCTGCGTGCCGGGTGGCGCACGTACCGCCCGATTTTGGCGGGCGAGCCCGCTTTACCGTTAGCGTGGGCGACTCGCACCTGCACAAGGAACACGAAGCGCGCATCGCGGCTGCCCTGCAGTTGCTGGAAGGTGTCGTGGCTGGTAGTGGCGACCCGATCCTGTCGATCGACCTAGGCTACCGTATCACCTTGCTGAACCCGTCTTTTGGCCAGTCCTTCGGCATGCTGTACGGCAACACGCCGGCGGTCGGCGACTGCCTGGCGGATTGGCTGGAGCACTGGCCTGTTGACCGCGACGCGCTGATGGCCCAGTTCGGCCATGCCTGTAATGGGCAGACCAACCATGTACGACTATCGCTTGGCCCCACCAAGCGCCTGTATGACTGCGCGTTCTCGCCGCTCTATCGCTCTGACGGCGCGGCCAGCGGGGCCATCCTGTTTGCCCGCGACGTGACGGAGATGGCGCGCATGCAGGGCCGGGTTGCCCGCAATGAAGAGCTGTTTCGCGCTGTTTTCGCCGGCAGTCTGGACGCCGTGTTTGTCTTCGAGGCTGTGCGCGATCGATTTGCCGTGGTGGTCGATTTTCGCTACGTGGAAGTCAGCGGCCCGCCCGTCAACCAGATGGGTCGGCGTCGCGACGAGTACGTGGGCAAGCTGGTGTCGGAGCGCAACCCCGTATTCACGCGCGAGCTGGGCTATATCGCGCACTTCATCCACGTGATGAACACGGGCGAGCCCTTTATCGAAGAGCGCTTTATGGACGGAGACGGTGTACCAGCGGGCTGGTATGAGAACCGTGTGGTGACGCTGGGTTGGGGTGTGACACTGACCAGCCGCAATATCACCAGCCGCAAGAACGCCGAGCTTGCGCTGGAGGCCAGCGAAGCCTTGCAGCGCAATATTCTCGACTCTTCCCCGTATTGCATCGTCGCTGTCGACGCCGACGGCCTTGTCACCGTGTTCAACCGCGCAGCAGAGCAGATGCTGGGCTATCGGGCCGAGGACGTAGTCGGAAAGCAGACTCCCATGCTGTTCCACGATACGCGCGAGGTCGCGCGGCGCGCCATCGAGCTGTCCAATCTGCTCGGTGAGACCATCG
>JAFAKZ010000386.1 GCA_019234745.1 Burkholderiales bacterium | reverse complement strand
TGATGGATAGGATCAGCAGGAAGGGAAAGAGGATCAGTGCGATAAACCCGATCAACGCCAGGTGCGCGGCGACCACGCGCCAACGATGGGATTTGTCGAGAACGATAGCCATGTTTTTCCTCAGCGGCTCTCGGCCTGGTTTACGCGCGTCAGGCGCAGGTTGATCAATGAAAGGATCGCAACCATGACGAAGATCACCGTCGAGATGGCGGCAGCCAGGCCAAAGCGCTGGCCCGAGTCCTCGAAGGCGATGCGGTAGGTGTAGGACACGAGCAGATCCGTCGTACCGGCCGGCACCTTGGTGTCGAGGAAGTCAGGGCGGCCGCCCGTCAACAGCGCGATGAGTACAAAATTGTTGAAGTTGAAGGCGAACGAGGAGATCAGCAGCGGCATGATCGGCTTAACGATCAGGGGTAGCGTGATCTTGAAGAAGTTCGTCAGCGGGCCCGCTCCAACCAGCGCCGACGCCTCGTAGAGATCAGCCGGAATAGATTTGATCAGGCCCGTGCTCAGCACCATCATGTAGGGATAACCGAGCCAGGTGTTGACGATCAGCAGCATCACCTTGGCGAGCACCGGGTCGCTGAACCATGCGGGATGGATGCCAAACAACATGTTCAAGAGCGTATTGAGCTCACCAAAGCTTTGGTTGAACAGTCCCTTGAACACCAGGATGGAAATGAAGCCGGGGACGGCATAAGGCAGGAACAGCAACACGCTGTAGATACCACGAAAGCGCAGGGCCTCCCAGCTCAAGAGGACCGCGAGCGTAACACCAACGGCGAACGTGAATAGGACACTCAGACCGGAGAACGCGACGGTCCAAAGGAAGATGCGCAGGAAGGGTTCGCTGAAGGAACGCTCCGTGAAAATCTGCTTGAAGTTGGCAAACCCTACCGACACCTTGAAGCCCGGCTGTTGCGGCTCGCCTGCCTCGTTTACGAAAAAGCCGCGCGTGAAGTCGGCTTTCAGGATAGTGCCGTCTTGCTGGTTCTTGAGGCTGCCGTCCGCTTGCGCAAGGTACAGCGAGCGCACCGGGGCGAAGTCGCGCAGACCGGCTGCACTGGCGACCAGGCCACTCGGCAGCTTCACCGATACCTGCTTGATGGCCGGTAGATGTTGGATAAGCGTCTTGATGTCGGTCGCTTCGGCGAGAGGCGGGTCGCTTGGCGCGAGCTTGTGCGCATCCACGGCGATCTGTTGGGCCTGCTTCAGCGCCAGTGAAGGTGTAACGAATACCTCACCATTGTCGCTCTCAAGGCGGAAGACGAAGGCGTTGCCGTCCGGATGCAAGGTGAACGCTAGATGCTCCCCCTCGACCGTATAGGTTTCCTCCAGAAAATACTGGCGAGCACGCTCATAGCTCAGCAGGTTCTTGGAGCTGTAGTTGGTAAAGCCGATGGCAAAGGTATAGAGCAGCGGGAACAATACGAACACGGCTGCTGCCAGCAGGCCGGGAAACAGATAGCGGTAAGCGTAAGCCTTGCGCGAGGAATATACGTAAGCGGCCGCGCCCAGAACGGCGAGACAGACGATGGCAACCAGCGGCTGCCCGACCAGGTAGATCCGATAGGTCATGAAGAGGCCGGCAAGCATCAATGCAACGCCTAGTGTCGCCAGTATCCAATGCTCAAACTTCTGCCCCATCGTCGCCTGTTCTCCAAAAATTCCAGAAACCCCCGCCTTGCGGCGGGGGTACATCATTAATTGCCCTTGATACGGTTGGCTGCTGCGTCCAGACCATCCTTCACGCCTTGGCGGCCCGAAGTAATGTTCTGCAGCGCAGATGCCATCGAGGACCAGAAGCGACCCATTTCCGGGTTGTTCGGCATCGGAGCGCCGGCTTGGGCCGAGGCCATCGTCGCCTTGATGTTCGGGTCGTTCTGCAGTTCCTTGAACAACGTCTTGCTGGCAGGCGTACCCAGCGGCACATCGGCGTTGATGGTCTTGAGGCCGGCTTGCGTCAGCAGATTGTTTTCGATGAAGTCGACGGCCACGTCCTTGTTTGGCGAAGCATGGTTGATCATGCAACCCAGCACGCCCACGAAGGGTGCTGCCTTCTTGCCGGCCACGGTCGGGATCGGGGCCACGCCGAAGTCGATGTTCGCCTTCTTCAGGTTTTCCCAGGACCACGGGCCGTTGATCATCATGGCG
>JAFAKZ010000355.1 GCA_019234745.1 Burkholderiales bacterium | reverse complement strand
CAAGAACGCCTTCCAGGTGATGATCGGCTACTACGGACTGAAGCTGGCCGGCTGGGATAAGGACGTGATCATCCCGGCGCTCGGCGGCGTGTTCATCCTGCCCTTCTTCCTGTTCTCGACACTTGCCGGGCAATTGGCGGAGAAGTTTGACAAGGCTACGCTGGCGCGCTATGTGAAGACGCTGGAAATCGTCATCATGCTGCTGGCGGCACTGGGCTTTACCACGCGCAGCGCCGAGGTACTGATGCTATGCCTGTTCCTGATGGGCACGCATTCCACCCTCTTTGGCCCACTGAAGTATTCCATCCTGCCTCAATACCTGGTCGAGACGGAATTGCTGGGCGGCAACGCCCTGGTGGAAATGGGCACGAACGTGGCCATCCTCACCGGCCAGATCGCCGGCACCATCCTGATCAGCCAACAAGGCATCGGCCCGACGTTGATCTCGGTGGCCTGCGTGGGTGTGGCGATCTTCGGTCTATGTACCAGCCTCGCCATGCCGCCGGCACCGCCGACCGATGCGACGCTGAAGATCGACTGGAATATCTTCGTCGAGACCTATCGCATCATCTCGCACGTGCGGAAGAACCAGACCGTATTCCATTCGCTGCTGGGCATCTCCTGGTTCTGGTTCTTCGGCATCGTCTACCTGTCGCAGCTCCTGAGCTTCAGCAGCGACGTGCTGCATGGCGACGAATCGGTCTACACCTGGCTGATCACGCTCTTCTCGCTGGGGGTCGGCCTGGGTTCGCTGCTGTGCGAACGGCTGTCTGGCCGCAAGGTGGAAATCGGCCTCGTGCCCTTCGGCTCCATCGGTTTGAGCCTCTTTGGCATCGACTTGTTCTTCTCTACGCCGCAGATCCCCCACGCTCACCTGACCTGGCTGCAGATGCTGCATAGCCACGAGCATTGGCACATGATGGCCGACATTGCGCTACTCGGCGTGTTCGGTGGCTTCTTTATCGTGCCGCTCTATGCGCTGGTGCAGTTGCGCACGGAGCCGGCCTACCGCTCGCGCGCCATGGCGGCCAACAATATCCTCAACTCCTTCTTCATGGTGTTGAGCGTGCCGATCAGCGTCATCATCATGAAGCTGGGCGCCAGCATCCCCATGCTGTTGCTGATCGTCTCGCTCATGAACATCGCCGTGGCCGTCTACGTCTACGGCCTGCAGCCGGAATTCCTAATGCGCTTCCTGGTCTGGATCGGCACGCACACGCTCTACCGCGTCAGGCACGCCAACCTGGAACAGATTCCCGACGATGGTCCCTGCATCTTGGTGTGCAACCACGTGAGCTTCATGGATGCACTCGTACTCGCCGGCGCCATCCGCCGCCCCGTGCGTTTCGTGATGGACCACAACATCTTCAAGGTTCCCGTGCTCAACTTTATCTTCCGCACGGCCGGTGCCATTCCCATTGCGCCGGCCAAAGAGGACCCAGGCATGAAGGAGCGGGCCTTCCTCAAGGTGCAGGAATACCTAAGCCAGGGCGAAGTCGTGTGCATCTTCCCCGAGGGCAAGATCACGCGCGACGGCGAGATGAACCCGTTCAAACCGGGTGTCGAAGAGATTGCCCAACGCAGCGGCGCCCCCGTGGTGCCACTGGCCCTGCGCGGCCTCTGGGGCAGCTTCTTCAGCCGCAAGGATGGCGCCGCCATGCTCAAGATGCCGCGCCGCTTCTGGTCTCAGATCGAAGTTGCAGCCGCGGCGCCCGTGCCTGCTGCTACCGTCAAGGCGGATGACCTGCGTGCGACGGTACTCGCCCTGCGCGGCGACTGGAAGTAAGCCATGGCCAAGGCCAGCGGCATCAGCACGATCAAGACCCTGCTCGCCCCGTATCGGGCGCGCATTGCAGGGGCTGGCGTCGCCCTGGTTGTTGCCGCCGCCTGCATGCTACTGGTGGGGCAAGGGCTGCGGGCAGTAATCGACCGCGGCTTCGTCAGCAGCAACCCTGGCCTGCTCGACCAGGCCCTGATGGGCATGTTCCTGCTGATCGCCATCATGTCCTGCGCGACCTATTCGCGCTTCTACCTCGTCTCCTGGCTGGGCGAGCGTGTGACGGCCGACCTGCGCCGCCGCGTGTTCGACCACCTGCTTACCCTGCCCCCTTCCTTCTTCGAGAGCGGCCGCACTGGCGAAGTCATCTCGCGCCTGACCAACGACACAACACAGATCGAAACGGTAATCGGCTCATCCGCCTCCATGGCGCTGCGCAATGCGCTGCTGCTCTTGGGTGGTCTCGTCATGCTGGCCGTTACCAGCCTAAAGCTCACTCTACTTGTGCTCGTGTGCGTACCGCTGGTCGTCGCACCCATCCTGCTGTTCGGCCGCCGTGTGCGTCGCTTGGCAAGGCAAAGCCAAGACCGCGTGGCGGAAGTCAGCTCCGTCATCGACGAGACGGTGCACGAAATCCGCACGGTACAGGCCTATGGCCACGAGCCAGTCGACCGCGCCGCCTTTGCCAGCCGCATTGAGGCGACCTTCGCCACGGCCCTGCAGCGCATACGCCAACGCGCCCTTCTGATCGTCGCCGTGATGGTGCTCGTATTCGGCGCCGTCGCGCTTATCCTCTGGGTGGGCGGGCACGACGTGCTTGCAGGCCGCATCACGGCCGGCCAGCTGTCGGCCTTCGTGTTCTATGCCGTGGTGGTGGCAGGCGCCGTGGCGACAATCTCGGAAGTAATCGGCGACGTGCAGCGCGCATCGGGCGCATTGGAGCGGCTGGTGGAGTTGCTGGAAACGGCGCCGGATATCGCCGCA
>JAFAKZ010000172.1 GCA_019234745.1 Burkholderiales bacterium | reverse complement strand
CGCTGGTATCGGCCTGAAGGACGTGACCACGGGTGAAACGCTGTGTTCGCCTGACCACGTCATCACGCTCGAGCGCATGGTGTTCCCGGAGCCGGTGATTCACGTCGCCGTCGAACCGAAGACCAAGGCCGACCAGGAAAAGATGGGCATCGCCCTGGGCCGCCTGGCCAAGGAAGATCCGTCGTTCCGCGTACGTACCGACGAAGAAACGGGCCAGACCATCATGTCCGGCATGGGCGAACTGCACCTGGAAATTCTGGTGGACCGCATGAAGCGCGAATTCGGCGTGGAAGCGAACGTGGGCGCCCCGCAAGTGGCCTACCGCGAAACCATCACGAAGACCGCCGTGGACGTCGAAGGCAAGCACGCCAAGCAGTCCGGTGGTAAGGGTCAGTACGGCCACTGCGTGATCACCGTCGAGCCGTCCGGCGAAGGCAAGGGTTACGAGTTCGTCGACCAGATCAAGGGCGGCACGATTCCGCGTGAATTCATCCCGTCGGTGGACAAGGGTATCCAGAACACGCTGAAGGCTGGTGTGCTGGCTGGCTTCCCGGTCGTGGACGTGCGCGTCATCCTGACCTTCGGTTCCTACCACGATGTGGACTCGTCGCAGATCGCCTTCGAATTGGCCGGCTCGCTGGCTTTCAAGGAAGCCATGCGTCGCGCAGGCCCCGTCATTCTCGAGCCGATGATGGCCGTCGAGATTGAAACGCCTGAAGAGTACATGGGCGACATCATGGGCGACATCTCGTCCCGTCGTGGCATGCTGCAAGGCATGGACGACAATCCTGCCGGTGGCAAGATGGTCAAGGCAGAAGTGCCGTTGTCCGAGATGTTCGGCTACTCGACCACGCTGCGTTCGATGTCGCAGGGTCGTGCTACGTACTCCATGGAGTTCAAGCACTACTCCGAAGCGCCGCGCAACGTCTCCGAGGCGATCATCAACAAGAAGTAAGCAGCGAATGCCGCCGGTTTTCCGGCGGCCTTCGTGCATCCAAAATTCATATTTCAAGCTAAAGGAATAGAGCAATGGCAAAGGAAAAGTTCGAGCGGACAAAGCCGCACGTAAACGTTGGTACGATTGGTCACGTTGACCACGGCAAGACCACGCTGACGGCCGCGATCACCACGATCCTGTCGAAGAAGTTCGGCGGCGAAGCCAAGGGTTACGACCAGATCGACAGCGCGCCGGAAGAAAAGGCCCGCGGTATCACGATCAACACGGCCCACGTCGAGTACGAAACGGAAAACCGCCACTACGCCCACGTTGACTGCCCCGGTCACGCCGACTACGTCAAGAACATGATCACCGGTGCCGCCCAGATGGACGGCGCCATCCTGGTCGTGTCGGCTGCTGACGGCCCGATGCCGCAAACGCGTGAGCACATCCTGCTGGCCCGCCAGGTTGGCGTGCCTTACATCGTCGTGTTCATGAACAAGGCCGACATGGTCGACGACGCCGAACTGCTCGAGCTCGTCGAAATGGAAGTGCGCGAACTGCTGAGCAAGTACGACTTCCCTGGCGACGACCTGCCCCTGATCAAGGGTTCCGCCCTGAAGGCCCTGGAAGGCGACCAATCGGAAATCGGCGAACCCGCCATCTTCCGTCTGGCCGAAGCCCTGGACAGCTACATCCCCACGCCTGAGCGCGCTGTGGACGGCGCCTTCTTGATGCCGGTGGAAGACGTGTTCTCCATCTCCGGTCGTGGCACGGTGGTGACGGGTCGCGTCGAGCGCGGCATCGTCAAGGTCGGTGAAGAAATCGAAATCGTTGGTCTGAAGGCCACGATCAAGACGACCTGCACGGGCGTTGAAATGTTCCGCAAGCTGCTGGACCAAGGTCAGGCAGGCGACAACATCGGCGCGCTGCTGCGCGGCACGAAGCGTGAAGAAGTCGAGCGCGGCCAGGTTCTGGCCAAGCCGGGTTCGATCACCCCGCACACCAAGTTCGCCGGCAGCGTGTACGTGCTGTCCAAGGACGAAGGTGGTCGTCACACCCCGTTCTTCAACGGCTATCGCCCGCAGTTCTACTTCCGTACGACGGACGTGACGGGTGCCGTTGAACTGCCGGCCGGCACCGAAATGGTGATGCCTGGCGACAACGTGGAAGTGGTTGTGTCGCTGATCGCCCCGATCGCCATGGAACAAGGTCTGCGCTTCGCCATCCGCGAAGGCGGCCGTACCGTTGGCGCCGGCGTTGTAGCCAAGATCATCGAATAATTCGATTCGATCTGGTAGCGGTAGAGAGTAAAGTTGTAAGACGGCGGCAGGCGAAAGCTGTGCCGCCGGTTTCGCAGGCGAGTAGCTCAATTGGCAGAGCACCGGTCTCCAAAACCGGGGGTTGGGGGTTCGAGACCCTCCTCGCCTGCCACCGAATAAGCCGTTGGATGTTGTAGTCACAACTGGCGTTTTTGAATGGGTAGCCGTTTCCCGGGTGGGGAGCGGCTGTCTTTATTTCTCGGGCATCGAAGCAACGCATGGAAAATGTGGACAAACTGAAGCTGGTCGTGGCTGTGCTGCTTGTGGCGGCTGGCATCACCGGCTTCTACATGGTGCCGGACTCGCACGCTGCGCTGCGCGCGCTGCCGATGATTGGCGGCTTGCTGCTGGCGGCTGCCGTCGTGTGGTTTTCGGCGCCCGGTAAGGCCTTTGTTGATTACGCGCGCGATTCCATCAAGGAAGCGGAAAAGGTTGTCTGGCCGACGAAGAAGGAAACCTGGCAGGTCACAGGTATCGTCTTCGTTTTTGCTGTGGTGCTTTCGGCATTCATGTACGTGGTCGATTCCGGCCTTACCTACCTGATCTACGACGTGCTGTTGAAGCGTGGTTGATCGGTTAGTCGGAGAATTTTGAATGGCGATGCGTTGGTATGTGGTTCACGCCTACTCGGGTTTTGAGAAGAGCGTGCAAAAGGCATTGAAGGAGCGGATCGAACGTGCTGGCATGCAGCAGATGTTCGGTCAGATTCTCGTGCCCGTCGAAGAAGTCATGGAAGTTCGCAACGGCCAGCGTGCGCTGACCGAGCGCAAGTTCTTCCCGGGCTACGTGCTGGTCGAGATGGAAATGACCGACGAGAGCTGGCACCTGGTCAAGAACACGGCCAAGGTGACGGGCTTCTTGGGCGGCACGGGCATGCGCCCGACCCCGATCACGCCCAAGGAAGTCGACGCCATCATGCATCAGATGCAGGAAGGCGTGGAAAAGCCGAAGCCCAAGGTGCAGTTCGACGTGGGCCAGGTGTTGCGTGTCACGGAAGGTCCGTTCGCCGACTTCAATGCGACGGTCGAGGAAGTGAACTACGACAAGAGCAAGCTCAAGGTGTCGGTGCTGATCTTCGGTCGCGCCACCCCGGTGGAAGTAGACTTCTCGCAGGTCGAGAAGGTCTAAGGAATTTTTTGAGGCGAAGCGTGTCTAACGCGTCTTCGCCTGCAAGGCGGCTCGGCACTAACGCCGGGCAATATGAACGGGGAGCGGATTCGTCCGCGCTATTACCCAAACCAGGAGCATACCGTGGCTAAGAAAGTCATCGGCTATATCAAGCTGCAAGTCCCGGCCGGCAAGGCCAACCCGTCGCCACCCATTGGCCCGGCACTCGGCCAGCGCGGCCTGAACATCATGGAATTCTGTAAGGCGTTCAATGCCCAGACTCAGGGCGTGGAACCGGGCCTGCCGATTCCCGTGGTGATCACGGCTTTCGCCGACAAGTCCTTCACCTTCGTGATGAAGACCCCGCCCGCGTCCATTCTGATCAAGAAGGCCGCCGGCATCAAGATGGGCTCCAAGCTTCCGGGCAAGGAATCCGCTGGCACGATCACCCGCGCCCAGCTGGAAAGCGTTGCCAAGGCCAAGGAACCCGACCTGACCGCAGCCGACCTCGACGCCGCCGTGCGTACGATCGCCGGTTCCGCTCGTTCGATGGGTCTGAAAGTGGAGGGCGTGTAAATGGCTAAGATTTCCAAGCGCATGGCCGCAATCAAGGCCAAGGTTGACCGCAACAAGCTGTACGCCATCGACGAAGCCCTGGCGCTCGTCAAGGAAGTGGCTAGCGCCAAGTTCAGCGAGTCCGTCGACGTCGCCATCAACCTGGGCGTGGACGCACGTAAGTCCGACCAAGTGGTTCGTGGCTCCGTCGTGCTGCCCAAGGGCACCGGCAAGACCGTTCGCGTCGCCGTGTTTGCCCAGGGTGCCAATGCCGAAGCCGCTCGCGGCGCCGGTGCTGACATCGTCGGTTTCGAAGACCTGGCAGAGCAGATCAAGGGCGGCATGATGGACTTCGACGTGGTCATCGCCACGCCGGACGCCATGCGTATCGTTGGTCAGCTGGGTCAGATCCTCGGCCCGCGCGGCCTGATGCCGAACCCGAAGGTGGGTACCGTGAGCCCGAACCCCGCTGAGGCTGTGAAGAACGCCAAGGCAGGTCAGGTTCAATACCGTACCGACAAGAACGGTATCGTCCATTCGACCATCGGTCGTGCTGCATTTGAAGCGGCTGATCTGCGCGCCAACCTGGCTGCACTGATCGAAGCGCTGCAAAAGGCCAAGCCGGCTTCGTCGAAGGGTATCTACTTCAAGAAGATTGCCGTGTCCAGCACCATGGGCGTGGGCGTTCGTGTTGATGCGACTACGGTCCTCGGCGCGTAAGCCTTAAGCAGTCTTGCAGTATCCGGGTGCAGTGTACGCTGCACCCAAAACGTACTTTGGGCCGTTGCCGGCAGGTGCTGGCGACGGAATATCAAAGACCGTAGGGGAAGACCGGTGAGCAATCAACGGCATTCTTAATCAGGTAAGCGATACGGGGCATTTCGGTGCTCGCGTCGCCCCGCCCAACGCAGATGGTGGTCCCAAGAACAGGATTTCCCGGCATTCCAAAGGTGCCGGTTCTCTCTCCTGATGATTGGTCCCCATATCTTTAGGCCCCGCTCCATGTGGAGTGGATTTTCTAGGAGGGTAGACCTTGAGTCTCAATCTCGACGATAAAAAGGCCGTAGTGGCTGAGATCTCCGCCGAAGTGGCGAAGGCTCAAACCATCGTAGTGGCCGAGTATCGTGGTATCCAGGTCAGCGCCATGACCAAGTTGCG
>JAFAKZ010000168.1 GCA_019234745.1 Burkholderiales bacterium | reverse complement strand
GCTACTGGCTGGCGAGACCGACGCCATCTTTCTCGATAACTTCGAATTCGGCTTTACCGTACGCAAGTACGGCCTTGCGTCGTCTTCGTTCGAGCGCGGGATGCAGCTGACCGATTCGCCCGTCAGCATCATGGTCCGCAACAACCGCAAAGCCGTGCTTGCCAAGCTGGAGCCGGCCATCCGCGAAATCCGTGCAAACGGTACGGTGGATAGGATTGTGGCGCGCTACGTTGGGGCCGCACCCAAGTAGTCTTTAAGTACAAGCGCGTGGATTTGGCCGATATGCGCGCCCATTTCCCATCGACTGCGCAATCAATCCGCCAAAATTCTTGATACCCCACAACGAGTTAGCGATAATCCCGCGGCCCCATCACCCAGATGGGGTATTTCACTCGTAATTACATCAAATCAGCGGCAGTGGGGAAGTAGATATCGTGGCGGAAAACTTGACGGCGGCGGCGAACGCCGAGGTGAACCAGAGCTATCTTGAAATCGCGGGCGTGAGCAAGCGCTTTGGCGACTTCCGGGCCGTCGATGACGTGAGCCTGGTGATTCCGCAGCGCGAAATCTTTGCGCTCCTGGGTAGTTCCGGATCCGGCAAGTCCACACTCTTGCGCATGCTGGCGGGCATGGAGACGCCTACTGAGGGCCGCATCATCCTCGACGGCCAGGATATCTCCGCGCTGCCTACCTACCGCCGCCCTGTGAACATGATGTTCCAGTCCTACGCGCTCTTCCCCCATATGACGGTGGAGCAGAACGTCGCCTTTGGCCTGAAGCAGGACAAGGTGCCCAAGGACGAGATTGCCGAGCGCGTGGGCAAGCTCTTGGACCTCGTGCAGATGCGCAAGCTCGCGGGCCGCAAGCCGCACCAGCTGTCCGGCGGCCAGCAGCAGCGTACGGCGCTGGCTCGTTCGTTGGCCAAGCGGCCGAAGCTGCTGCTCTTGGACGAGCCGCTGGGCGCGCTCGACAAGAAATTGCGTATGGAAACGCAGCTGGAGCTGGTCAACGTGATTCAGTCGGTCGGCGTAACCTGCATCATGGTGACGCACGACCAGGAGGAGGCCATGACCATGGCCAACCGCGTGGCCGTGATGAGCGAGGGCAAGCTCGTGCAGGTGGGCGATCCACATGACGTGTACGAATATCCGAACTCGCGCTTCACGGCGCAGTTCATCGGCATGACGAATATCTTCGACTGCATCCTGGCGGAAGATGCGGCCGACCACGCCGTGCTGAAGTCCGAGGACTTGGCGCGACCCATCTATGTCGATCGTGGCATTGGCGGCATGGGTACGGCGCACGGCAAGCTGTGGTACTCGGTGCGCCCGGAGCGCGTGGCACTGACGCGCGAGCGCCCGAGCGGCGAGTACAACTGGTTCGAAGGCACGGTGGACGACGTGGCCTATCTGGGCACGCACTCGGTCTACCACATCAAGCTCAATACGGGCCGCAAGGTGATGGCCCATGTGCTGTCCACGCAATGGGGCCAGGACAAGCCGGCAGCGTATGGCGAGGCCGTCTACCTGACCTGGTCCAACCACGCCGGGGTGGTATTGCACGCATGATGCTCGACCGCTTGAAACGCTGGATTCCCCGTGGGCGCCGCACGGTTGTCGGCATTCCACTGCTGTGGCTGTGCGCCTTTTTCATCATCCCCTTCGTGCTGGTGCTCAAGGTGAGCTTCGCCGAGCAGGCGCTGGCCCAGCCACCCTATACGCCGCTAGTGCAGCAGGAGGAGGGCAAGGTGACCGTGTCGCTGAGCACGACGTCGTACAAGACGCTGAGCGACGAGGTCGACGCCTTCGTGCACAAACCTTGGTCAGAGGCCGTGCAGGAGAGCCAGTACCTGGTCGCCTATGGCAATGCGCTCAAGCTGGCTGTGCTCACGACGCTCCTGACGCTCTTGATCGGCTACCCCATTGCCTACAACATCGCCCGCGCCGACGACGCCACGCGCAATACGCTCCTGATGTTCGTGATGATTCCGTTCTGGACCTCCTTCCTGCTGCGCGTGTACGCCTGGATCGGCATCCTCAAGGACAACGGCGTCATCAACAATGTGCTAATGAGCCTCGGCATTACGCATGAGCCCATCGCCATGCTATACACGCCGTTCTCCGTGCTGCTGGGCATGGTCTACAACTACCTGCCCTTCATGATCCTGCCGCTCTACGCCAACCTCGTGAAGCTCGATGGGCGCCTCCTGGAGGCCGCAGCCAACCTGGGTTGCAAGCCCTGGCCGACCTTCTTCCAGATCACGCTGCCGCTGTCCAAGGCGGGCATCGTGGCTGGTTCCATGATGGTGTTCATCCCGGCCGTGGGCGAGTACGTCATTCCGTCGCTTTTGGGCGGTGGCGACGTGGTGTTCATCGGCAACAAGTTGATGGAGGACTACGGCGTGAACACGAACTGGCCGCAGGCGGCCGCCGTCGCGGTCGTGATGTTCATCCTGGTGCTGGGCCCAATTGTTTACCTGCATCGCAGCGAGCAGGCCGCACGGGAGGCCGAGCAATGAGCAAGCGCATGCCGACCTCCAACCGGGTGTTCATGGTGCTGGGCTTCCTGTTCCTGTACGCCCCCATCGTCAGCCTGGTTATCTATTCCTTCAACTCCTCG
This sequence comes from Burkholderiales bacterium, assembly GCA_019234745.1. Lineage (GTDB taxonomy): Bacteria > Pseudomonadota > Gammaproteobacteria > Burkholderiales > Chitinimonadaceae > JAFAKZ01. Next base: position 3,538 of record JAFAKZ010000168.1, on the reverse strand, counting down.
CGCCTCGTTACCGTATGGGGCGGCTTTTCGCTGGAGTGGTACGGCAAGCTGTTCCACGACGACGACCTGATGCACGCCGTGGGCCTGAGTTTCAAGATCGCCTTCCTGGCGGCTTGCCTGTCGGTCGTGCTGGGCACGGTGGCGGGCCTCGTGATGGCGCGTTTCGGGCGCTTCAAGGGTTCGTCCTTGTTCGCAGGCCTTACCACGGCGCCCATGGTGATGCCGGAAGTCATCTCCGGCCTTGCGCTGCTGTTGCTGTTCGTGGGCTTGCAGACGGGCCTGGGCTGCACGGGCGACACACCGCCGACCGGCGTAGTGGGCACGGCCGGCTGCTGGGCCTTTGGCGAGCGCGGCATGATCACCATCTGGATCGGCCACACCACGCTATGCCTGGCCTATGTGGCCGTGCTCATCCAGTCGCGCCTCAAGGAAATGGACAGCTCGCTGGAAGAAGCGGCGATGAACCTGGGCTGCCCGCCGTTCAAGGTGTTCTTCGTCATTACGCTGCCCGTGATTGCGCCGGCCATCCTGTCGAGCTGGCTCTTGGCTTTCACGCTGTCGCTGGACGACTACGTGCTGACGGCCTTCCTCTCTGGCCCCGGCTCCACCACCATGCCCATGTGGATTTTCTCGTCCATCAAGTTGGGCCTGACACCGGAAATCAATGCGCTGGCGACCATCGTGGTCACCATCGTGACAGTGTTCGTGGTGCTCGCGAACCGCATCATGCTGTCGGCGCAAGCCAAGCGTGAGGCGGCGATTCAGGCGGCCTTGGCGGGTAGTTGATTGGGTTTGCCACGCTTCGGCGTGAAGTAGTGGCAAGGCTCGCCGGATGATGCCAGCACGTCCAGGCAAGGTAGCCGTGCGCTCTTGAAATTCAGTGCGCGGCAGCCGTGGGCGAAGGGCAGCGTGTGCGTCACGAAGTAATGTGCGCAGCGCTTGCAGTTGGGTTGGGCGCCGCGAGGCGTGGTGGGTTTGTCCATTGCTGCCGGCAAGCTGGTTGGTGTGCCTATTATCGGCCAACCAGCCAGTTCAATGCGACTGCGCCGTTTCGTCGTCGGCCTTCTTTGCCTTCTCCTCGGCCGCCTTGGCCTTTTCTGCCTTCCGTTCCTCCTGGCGCTTTTCGATTTCCGCAGACTTGTGCAGATAGACCTGGGCAGCCTGCCAGGATATACGCAGGTAGCGCAGTACCAGGGTCTCCTCCTCTTTGCGCTTGCCGTCCTTCCAGGTGTGCGTGACGTTTTCCACCGTGGCGTAGCAGTCCTCACCTTCGCCGCATACCCAGATTGTCAGCTTGGCGTGGTCGTGAACGTCGTCGTGTGCGCGTTTCAATAGGTGGCTTAGCGCGTCAGGTTCGGCCTCGGCCTGCCGCACGAACTCGGCAGTGTCCTCGATCAGCTTGAACCTGAGCTTCATCTCCTTTTCGTTCGCGCGGTGCTGCTCACCTTCGCAATAGGGCGAACCGGCAACCATATAGCCGAGATAGATGGGGAAGCTGATGATGATCACGTACTCGGCCACCCAGCAAATGGCGCTGATGATGCCGGACACGTGCAGCGACCGGAACGTCCAGGCACCGTGTTTGAGCAGGCTTGCCATGAACGCGAAAATCCATTCGGGATGCACGGAGAAGACCATGGAATTGGCCTGGGCAATCTCCAGCGGCAGGTCGGCCGGATGCTCGTGCACGACGATATTCAGCCAGCACGCCCATTGCACATACCAGGCGATGGTCGCGAACAGCCATCCCAGCACGCCCATGATGATAGGGTTGCGTGCCTTGCCGATCGCTGCCGCCATATAGACGAAGCAGGCAGCGACGATGGAATAACCCAGCGTTGCGAATACGTCTAGGTAGATAAAGGGGATGTTGTCGCAGATCCAGGCGTAGAGCCAGGCGAACGGCCAGATGCCGACGATGCTGGCGAGCAGGGCAGGCAAGACCATGGGCGATATGCGGCCCGATGGGCGGTAGTAGAGCGCTGGATCCATCCTGCGCCTCGCTTTCTGGCAGCAGAGTCTGCTACTGCAGGCCAAACGTGATATAGGAGCGCTCACCGTTCACGCCGGTCGCCGAGATGCCGAGGTCGACTTGCATGACGGGCAGGCCGTTGCAAGTCTTCGGGATCGTGATGGTCACGCTGGTAGCGCCATTGCCTGTCGGTACGTCGTTATCACACTCCAGGGTGCTGGACAGCAGCTGACTCCCCGTATAGGTCTGAGCGTTGAAGTCAACGGCTGCGACGGCAAACGTCGTGGGCAAGGTCCAGGTCACGGTAGTCGGGCTGCCTAGATTCAGCACGGACAGATTGTCCGACGTCGGGTTGGTGAGCGACATCAGTTCTGTCGTGAATACATTCGTATAAAGCGTCGTCGTCGAGGATTTGCCATTGGCTTGCATGACCGTAAAGGTAAATGCCGTTCCTGCGGGAATCAGCTGCGACAGGACGCCGCTATTCCAGACGAAATGGTCATACTTGCCGGAGGCTCTGACGACTGTCGGTGACGGCGCCAAGGTCTGGTTAGTGGCGACGCCACCGCCTGTGACGGTCACGCTGGATACCGTACCGGCGGGCGCTTGGACGTCCAGATTGATATCCGGACCATTGCTGGCTCCGGCCAGTATGCCGCCGTTCACCCTGGCTTCTGCTTGTAGCGAGAAATGCGCAGGACGACCGTTCCCCGATAGCAGCCATTGCCCATTTATCTGATGAAAATGGAATTCCAGCGCTGGCTGTGCCTGCGACTGGCCATTGGCCGTTTGCGTCGCGGTGACCTCGACGTCGGCGATGTTGTTGACCGTATCGAGCGATATGATCTGATTGATGGAAAGATTGAGCGTGCTGCCCCCCAAGTCGCTCGCAACGTCGGTTGCGAATTGGTTTGCGTTTTCACCGTCGTTGAGCAGATTCGGATCGAGATAGGGGAGCAGATCGTTTGCCGACAGTGCACTACCGCGACTGCTGACGGTCGATGCCATATTGCTCAGCGTTGCGTTGATGCCGGTCACGGCCGTTTGCGCCGCACTCCCTGAGGGAATGACGCTGGTGGTGAGGCTGGTGCTGGTGCCGCCGCTGCCGGTCGTGGTCGTCGCAATCGATACTGAACTTGTCGCCGACGAAAAGCTGATGGTTGAGGATTGCGAAATCCCATTGCCACTGACTGTGAGCACACCCGTTCCCGTATTGATCTTGGTTTCGCTCAATACTTGATCTTCACCGCTGCCATTGGCGACAAAGGGCGTCGACACGAAGGAAAAGCCGTTACTACCAACTTGGCTCTGGTTCAGCCAGAGCTGCATCACAGGCTGCAAGGCAGCTTGGATGGTCGCGACGTTGGCGGGCGACGGGGCGGGGTTCGATACGGGGTTGGCATAGGCCGTGTCGGCAGCGCTACCTTGTACGCCGTACCAGGTGCGCACCATCAAGTCGGTGAGCGGCGTGACATTCATCGTCGTGTAGGCGTTCGTATCGGCGCTGACGCTGTACACGCCGCTGCCGCTGGCGGGAACAGCCTGTACGAGGTACGGTGAGGTCAT
>JAFAKZ010000183.1 GCA_019234745.1 Burkholderiales bacterium | reverse complement strand
CGTACGCATGGACTGATGCAGGCTAAAGGCCATATTCCAGGCCTGCGAGGTGAAGATGGCGAAGACGGCCGCGCATTCCACGCCGAATAGATTGCCCGAGAACAGCGCAATGAACGGCGCCACGGAAATGGCCTGGAAGCCCAGGATGGGCAGCGACTGGAGAATGTCCAGCATCGGGATCATTACCTTCTCTGCCGCGCGGTACTTCGACGCGACGTAGGCGAAGACGAAGGTGAACAAAAGCGAGCAGAACATCGCCAGCATCATGCGCATGGTCGTGCGCATGAGGTAGTAGGGCAGATAGATGGGGTCGAGCGAGATTTCCGTCGGCGTGCCGATCTCGAATGGCCGCGACATCTGCGATGCGCTGAAGGCGACGACAACGACGACGCCCAATATCAGCGGCATCAGCGCCCAGTCCCAGCGGTTGGGCGCCTGTTCCGGCAGGCGGGATTCGAAACGTGCGGGAGAGAAAAGCTGGAACATGCTTCGCTTCCTGGCCGGAATCCGACCTTGGAATGGACCGCGTGGCGGTTCCTGATTAACCGATCAATCGATAATTGTAGCGCCTGGCTCTTACGGCATTACTACGAAATCTAGCCACGACACGCGTGGCCATACCATTACAGTTCGATCTGCATACCCATCTCGACCACGCGGTTGGGCGGAATCTTGAAGAAGTCGGTCGGGCGCGTGGCGTTGCGCTGCATCATGGAGAACAGCGTGCGGCGCACCCAGGACATGGCGGGCTCCTTGCTGCGGACGATGGTTTCCTTGGACAGGAAAAAGCTCGTCTGCATCATGTCGATCTCGCAGGTATGCGAGGCCTCCAGCGCGGCCAGCACATCAGGCACGGACGGCTCCTCCTTGAAACCATAGTGTGCCGTAACCTGCCAGAAGCTGTTGCTCAGGCGCTGAACCTTGAGGCGGTCGATCTGCGCCACGTAGGGAATGTCGGCCGACAGCATGGTCAGGAAGATGGTCTGCTCGTGCAGCACCTTGTTGTGCTTGAGGTTGTGCAGGAGCGCATGCGGCACGGTATCGGCACTGCCGGTCATGAATACGGCCGTGCCTTCCACACGCTGCGGCGGGTTGGATTCGATGGACTGCACGAACATGTCCACAGGCAGCTCGCCATCGTGCAGGCGGTGGAACAGCAGGCGGCGGCCGCGCTTCCAGGTCGTCATGATGAAGAGGGAGACGGCGGCGACCAGCAAGGGCACCCAGCCGCCCTCGACCAGCTTGGTGGCGTTGGAGCTGAACAGCGATACGTCCACCACCAGGAAGCCTGCCAGCAAGGCGTAGGTGGCCCAGCGCTTCCAGCCCTCGCGTTTGCCCATCACGACAAAGGCCAGTGTCGTGGTGATCACCATGGTCAGCGTCACGGCGATGCCGTAGGCGGACGCCAGCGCATCGGACGACTTGAAGCCGACCACCAGGATGATGACGGCAGCCAAGAGCGCCCAGTTGATACCGGCGATATAGATCTGGCCGCGCTCGTGCTCGGAGGTGTGGCGAATGTTCAGGCGCGGACAGTAGCCCAACTGCACAGCCTGCCAGGTCATGGAATAGGCGCCCGAGATGACGGCCTGTGAGGCGATAACCGTCGCCGCGCAGGCCAGGATGATCATCGGCCACAAGAGCGCATGCGGCACCATGCCGTACAGCAGCGGCTGCGAAGCCAGCGCCGGGTTTTGCAGGATCATGGCGCCTTGGCCGAAGTAGTTCAGCACCAGCGCCGGCCACACGAGGCCGAACCAGCCCATGCGGATCGGATCACGGCCGAAGTGGCCCATATCGGCGTAGATGGCCTCCGCGCCCGTCAGCGCCAGCACGACGGCGCCCAGCTCCAGGAAGGCGATCTTCGGGCTGGCGAGGACGAACTTGATGGCGTAGATGGGCGACAGGGCGGCAAAGATACTGGGCGCCTTGATGATATTGGCGATGCCGAGTACGGCCAGCACGAGGAACCACAATACCATGATGGGCGCGAACAGCTTGCCGACAACCTCAGTGCCGTGCGACTGCATCATGAACAGGATGATCAGCACGACCACAGAAATCGGCACCACCCAGGAACTCAGGCCGGGGGCGGATACCTTCAGCCCCTCGATAGCGCTCAGGACGGAAATAGCCGGCGTGATCATGCCGTCGCCGTAGAACAGCGAGGCGCCGAAGATACCCAGCAGGATAAAGATGGAGAACTGCCCGCGCTTGCGCTGTTGCGTACGGGTAGCCAGCGCCATCAGCGCCAGGATGCCACCCTCGCCGCGATTGTCCGCGCGCAGGATGAAGTACACATACTTGAGCGACACAACGATCGCGAGCGCCCAGAACAGCAGCGACATGATACCGAACACGGAAGCCGTGTTGACGGGCAGATTGTATTGCGGGTCGAAGCAGGCATTAAGGGCGTATAGCGGGCTCGTGCCGATATCGCCATAGACGACGCCAATGGCGCCAAGCGCCAGGCCCATCATGGGCTTGCGCGTTCCGTTTTCCTGGTTCATTCCACGCTATTCCTCTTATTCGCCAAGCGGCGGCGGATTATATCCTTGGCAGGCGATAGTGAATACGGGGGCTTAGGCCATTCAGCGCTCCCCAGCTGCAATCGCAACACGTTGCCAGTCGAAATAGGGTCCCGGGTCCGTCTTGCGCTCCGGCGCGATATCGCAATGGCCGACCACATGGACGATGGGGTAAGCGGCACGGATGGCCCCCAGCAGCGCATTCAGCGCCAAGTACTGGGCATCCTCATAAGGCCAGAAGTCACCGCCCTCCAGCTCGATGCCGATGGAAAAGTCATTGCAGCGTTCCCTCCCCTTCCAGGCCGACACGCCCGCGTGGAAGGCGCGGTCCAGACAGGACACGAACTGGATGATTTCCCCGTCGCGGCGCACGAAGAAGTGGGCCGACAGCTTGAAGTGCCGTAGTTCCTCGAAGCAGGGGTGAACGGCTGGATCGCAGCGGTTGGTGAAGAAGCGCTCGACACCGTCACCGCCGAACTGCCCAGGCGGGAGCGAGATCGAATGGACGACCACCATGTCGATCGCCGTGTTGGGTGGGCGATCGTCGTAGTTCGGCGAAGGAATA
>JAFAKZ010000020.1 GCA_019234745.1 Burkholderiales bacterium | reverse complement strand
CGGCGCGGCTCTGGAAAACGTTGGTGCCCTGGAGGGATTCGGTGGTGAGGTTCGAAGCCGCCGATTGCAGCACCCCCAACAGGCTCTGCATGTTCTGATAGGCGGCGATCTGGGTTTGATTGGTGTTGATCTCGGTCTGAATCGCGGTGGCTTGATTCAGATAAGGCTGGACCTTGCTGGTCACCGCGTCGGCGAGTGACAGTGTAACGCCGCCGGCGGTGAGGTTGGAGACGTCCTGCGCGTTGCCGAGATTGACGGACGGGGAGCTGCTGGAGCTCACACTGCTAGTTGTGGTCATTACCTCTCTCCACTACCCCGGCCCTAGAAAGTGGCGGGAGCGCGGAACCCATTGTGCATGGGCTCCGCGCCCCGTCAATTTCAAGGCCGACGGCCTAGCCTCCGATGCCGCCGGTCTCAGCCGGCCCACCCATTTGGGGCGGACCCAGCATGCCCTGCGTTTAGGCGCTAAGCCTTACGACTGGATCAGGCGCAGCAGCTCCTGCGGGAGCTGGGACGCCTGAGTCAGCGCCGCGACCGAAGCCTGGGTCTTCACGTCGATGGAAGACAGGGCGGTCTTGGTCTGCGCCACGTCCGCATCCATGATGGTCGAGGTCGCGGCCTGGATGTTCTGGACGTTGGTGGCGATGTCCTGGCTGCTGAAATTGAACTGCGATTCGTACGCACCAATCTTAGCACGGTTCTGAGTGACGGTCTGGATCGCCGAACCGATCGCGTTGATCGACTTCAACGCGGCCGACGCGGTGGCGACACCGGCCGAGCCAGTGCCCAGCAGCTTGTTGGTGCTGACATTGGCGACCGAGATGGTCAGGAAGTTCGAGGAGTTGGTGCCGACCAGGAACTTGACGTTCGACAGGAAGGAACCCGACAGGAGCTTCTGACCGGCATAGGTCGTGCTGCTGACGATCGAGGTGATCTCGGTCTTCAGCTGGCCATATTCCGTGTTGATGTCCTGGCTACGCTGCAGGTTGGTGACCTGGCCCGAAGCGGCTTCGGTGGCCAGCGCCATCATGCGCTGCAGAACGTTGCTGATCTGGGCCAGAGCGCCGTCGGCCGACTGCAGGATCGAGGTGCCCTGCGCGACGTTGGTCTGGTCCTGCATGAAGACGGTCGAATTCGCCTGCAGCTGAGTACCAATGGCGAGACCAGCGGCGTCGTCCGAAGCCTGAATGATGCGCGAGCCGGAAGCGAGCTGCGAAAGCTTCTCGGTCTCCTGGGACGAGTTGTTATTCAGAAAGTTCAACGCGGCGTTGGCAGCGTTGTTCGTCGAAATCACGGGCATGCTGACCTCCTATTGGTCCTTGCTTAGGCCTCCCCCGGAGGAGGGAGGTTCACGGCGCATTGATCGCCATGTTCAGCGTTTCTACGAAGGCCAAGAGGAAACCGGGCGGAAAAAAATTTCGCCCACCCTCATTCAGCCAGCCCGACGCGGATGTCTCCCTCCGCTCGACGCAGCAGTTCCCTTAGCTTTTTGCGTCCACGCTTAAGCAAAGATTCAACCGCACTGACCGTGGTGCCCATCACCTCGGAAATTTCCATGTTGCTCATGTCCTCGTAATAGGACAGGACGATCGCGACCCGCTGCTGGGTGGGCAGACGATGCAGGGCGTCGTCGAGACGGCCATAGACCCGGCGGCGGTGAATGTCGGTCAGCGCGTCGATATTCTCGGCGGCCGGTTCCTCGACATCGTCGATCCATTCGGTCTTGGGCAAACGCTGCAGATCGATGCACCGATTGACGATCACGCGGTAGAGCCAGGTCGAGAATTTGGCCCGTCCGGCGTCCCAGCGATGTCGGTTGACCCAGGCTTTGACGAAGGCGTCTTGCGTGACGTCCTCGGCATCGGCCGGATTCTTCAGAACCCGCATCGCCACCGCGTAGGCGTGGTCGATATGGCGCTCCACCAGCGTCCGATAAGCTTCGACGTCATCAAGGCGCATGCGCTCCAGGAGCGCGTCATCACCCGTACGGGCAGGCGCTGCGACAGTCATCGGCGTAGTGGCCACTGCAAGCATCTTGTTCATGGCAATCGTCCATTTCGCTACCGGCAGGCTCCCCGCCAGGCCGGGCATCCAT
>JAFAKZ010000165.1 GCA_019234745.1 Burkholderiales bacterium | reverse complement strand
GTTGCGATACGCCCTTGATCAGGTCGGCCATGCGCTGCGTGTTCAGCTCCACCAGTTCCGGGTCGAGGCCCCAGCTGCTGCGGTCGGCGGGGATGGCCGTCGTGTCCATCCAGTGGCCGTTGGCGTAGGCATTGAAATCCATGCCGGCCGGGACCGACTTGTTCATGCCTTCCAGATCGATGCCGCTGGCGAGGCTTGCCGCCTGCCCCGTCAACGCTGCGCTGCACAGGGCGGCAAGGATGAGCTTCGAGGTCGAGACGAACGATGGGACGCTGCGCATTGCGCGGTGCGACGCTGCTTGGGACATGCATTCCTCCGAAAAGTAGTACGCAGCCATGCAACGGGCCGTTGCCGGATCGGACAGGCTGACAAGGCTGCGAAAGGTACTACGAATTGGTGCGGAAAGCACGCATTATGCGGGGAATACGGCCAAACGGCGACAACGCAGGGTTTGCCAATTTAACTATTTCAAACAAGGCATTGCCGTACATCGTGTACCGACAAGGCGGCGCAAGAACAGTCAAGATTGACTAGACATCCGCCTCGCCACTGACGATGGCTTGCAACTCTTCCAGCGAAATGCCGCGCGCAGCGGCCGCTGCCAGCAGGGCCTCGCGCGCCTCACGCTTGCGGCGCAGGGTATCGATCTTGGCGGTGACGGTGCCGGACTTGTCCTTCGCCGGGCGGCTAGGCGCCGCCTGGGCCTCAGCAGCGGGCGCAGGGGTAGCCGCTGGCGCGGGTGGCGCGTCACCAAACAAGGCCGCGAGCGCCGCACGTGCCTGTTCGACTTCGCTACTGTCTGCTACGGGTGGTTTGTTTCTCATATTTACCTGCTTGCTCCTCGTCCTTCTTGTATATGGGTTATATGCCCAGCGCATCATGCCCGCAGTTTCAACGGGTCGAAACTGCGTGTATCCCCATGCGGGATTTCGTTAGGGTCTGCTGATGCTCGGGGCAATATTGCTTAGGTGCCTAAACAAGTCGGCGCCACAAAGGCGCTACGCTGTTTCGTCTTATTTGAGTTGGCACAAATTCATTTCCACACGGCGGCCCAACCGGCATATGCCAGAACGCACGGACATGGGGCGCGGCTGTACGTGGAAAGGTACAGATATGTCCTTCTCAGACGAATATCAATGGCGCAAAGTTCAAATGCGGACAAAATATTGCGGAACCGACGCGCAATGAAATACCGGTCAAATATCAGGATCAGCCAATATATTCAATTCGCTGAACGTGAATTATCGGTGCAGGTAATACGGCATTCAGCGAACAAGGCGAGTGCGCGTCGTTTCGGTTCGAATTCATTATAAGACGAACGCCCGTACAGTCCACTCATCTCGCACCGACCGTGCGTCGGCGCATCGCGGCGCAACAACACCATACCCACGCAAGCCTGGAGCTGCGCCGCTTGCGACCTCGCTCGCAGGGGCCGGCAATATTCCCGCCATACCGTTGCAGAACGACCCAAATGCTGCACATGCCGTGCGCCGCTCACCGCCAACCGTCCGGACGAGGGGCTTTAATATCGGCACGATCCGTCTATAGTTTAGCCAAATATCCAATAAATTATCGACAGGATCGAATGTGGGGAGAGATGCACCATGACATCTCCGATCAGTTCATCAACAGGGGGCTCGCCCTTCGGGCTGGGTTCTCTCGGTTCATCTTCGTTTTCACCGTTCAGCATCACGGGCACGATCAATGCCCTACTCAATGGTATCGGCAGCAGCAGCGGCGCCGTGCCCCAGCAGGACTCGACGCAGGTCGAGCTGTCCGGTCTCGGCCAGCTACTCTCGGCGCTCACAACCTTCCAGAACAGCATCCAGCCGCTGGAGCCGCCCACCATCAACGGCAACAGCACGGTCAGCAACACCAACCCGGCCGTACTGACAGCATCAGCCAGTGCCACAGCGACACCTGCCAGCTACAACGTGGTCGTCGGGAACGTGGCGCAGGCCCAGACGCTGGAAAGCGCGGGCTTTGCAGACTCCGGTTCAACTTCGCTTGGCACCGGGAGCTTAAGCATCCAGGCAGGTACCTACAACAGCGGTGGCAATACCTTCACGCCAAGCAGCACACCGGCCAAGACGGTGACGATCAACACCGGCACGCTGCAGGACATCGCCAATAGCATCAATTCTGCCGCGACCGGGGTATTCGCCAGCATCGCGCAGGACAACACGGGCTTTCACCTGGTAGTGACCAATAGCGTCACGGGGGCGAACAATAATTTCGAGATACTGGTCAACGACGCCGACGGCAACAATACGGACAGCGCCGGCCTGTCGCAGATCGCCTATGACCCAACGGCAGCTGCAGGCAGCGGCCAGAACCTGACGCAGCAGCAGGCGGCCAGCAATGCGGGCTACACGGTGAACGGCGTGGCCAGCAGCAGCGCCAGCAACGCCAACGTGACGCTGGGCCCGGGGCTGACGGTAAGCATCCTTCAGACGGGCAGCACGACGCTGAGCGTGAGCCCAGACATCCATGGCGTCACGAGCGCGGCGCAAACTTTCGTGAACGCGTACAACACGCTGCAGAACGCTGTGCAGAGCCTGGCGTCAGCCAATACGGCGCTGTCGCTGGAGCCGTCCGTACTCAATCTGACCAGCGCCTTCGACAACCAGGCACAGGGCACGTTCAGCAACCCGGGATCGCGGCTGACTACACTGGGGCAGATCGGCATCGACTTCCAGTTCCCGACCATCACGCTCTTGCAGGCGACGAATTTCTCAGCCGGCGGCACCCTGACACTCAGTACGACGACGCTGCAAACGGCGTTGACAGGCGACCCGAACGGAACACAATCGCTAATCGGGTCAGCCGCCCAGACCTTCGATAGCTTGGCCGGTGTTTTCGGCGTGCCAAATGGCAGCGTTCCCGACTTGATCAGCCAGTTGCAGCAAATCGAGAACGTGAATCAGTTCCTGAGTGCGCAACCGCCCGCAACCACACCGTCGCTCGGCGATATCGTGGGTGCGCAACCGGGCTTGAGCGGACAGTCCTTCACCACCGCGCAGATCAGTGGGCTGCAGCAGTACGCTCAGGCATTTTCGCTGCTGACGCCGCTCACGCTGGAGTCAGCCATCCTGGGTGCGATGACGGGCGGCAGCGGCGCGGTAGGCAATCTGCTCTCAGTGTTCGCCTGAGCACACAGAACGGTGCGGCTTATCGCAGGCCGCACCACCTAAGATCAATTCACGAAGCGGCGGATGGACGCCTCGATGCCGGGCGCGTCCAGCCCGCATTCGGCCAGTTGCTGGGCCGGCGTACCATGCTCGATGTAGTAGTCGGGCAGGCCAAGCTGCAGAACCGGGCGCAGCAGCTTGGCCGCGTGCAGGGTTTCCAGCACGGCCGAGCCGGCACCACCCATCAGTGCGCCCTCTTCCACCGTCACCAGCACGTCGTGGCTGCGCGCCAGTTCCAGTACCAGTTCTGCGTCTAGCGGCTTCACCCAGCGCATATTGGCCACCGTCGCGTCCAGCGCTTCGGCCGCCTTCAGGCTGGGCGCCACCATGGTGCCAAATGCCAGGATGGCGATGCGCTTGCCTTGGCGCCGCACCTCACCCTTGCCCACCGGCACTGC